>JAHIER010000073.1 GCA_018901555.1 Patescibacteria group bacterium | reverse complement strand
TGAAAATGAAAAAGATAGTTTTATCAATGATGTTTATGTTTGGGATAGTTGGATTATCTCATTCGGTGGAATATACTACCTGGAAATCTACAGTCATATCTAACAACACTGCTGGCCCAACAATACTTTCATCTGGATTCGCAGAATTATATGAAATATCTCCTAACAAAATAGAAAGTTTTTCTTCTCTTGCCCCAGCAAATTCTTTAATTGTAATGTCTGCTTTATCTCCTGAAGAAAGATAATAAACATCAAAATCTCCTTCAGTAGTATCTGGAGAAATTGTAACAGAATATTCTATTTCTTCATCTGCAAATCTTCCTCTATTTACCCACAAAGTTATTTTTCCCTCTTCTGTAGTTTCTGCTTTCATTAAATTCTCTCGCTCATATAATTCTTTATTAAACTCTGCTACACTTATTTCTTCATAATTTTCATCATAAAATTCCTCTTCAAAAGAATCAAACTCATGCTCAAATCTAAATCCATAAGGAATACATTTATTATCCCTTGCTGAACCTCCAAACCATTTAGGAACATAACATCCAGAGCAAATTCCTGGATTACATGAAATTTCAGCTTCTCTTGTTTCTTCTTTACGTAAGTTCTCATTCCATCTCGTGCAAATTTCTTTTTGTTCGCCATGAGGAGGACAAATAGCAGGCTCTAATTTACAAGACCAAGAACCAACATATTCCTCTTCCCCAATATCTGATCCACAAGAAGTTAAAAAAAGATTAACAAACTGCGTTGTTTCCCAAGGCAAATAAAACCCTCCAACATACTCAGGTTCATTTGAGATTAATTTTTCAAGAAAATTTGCGATTCTTTCTTGCTGTTGTCTATGTCTATCTTCTTCTAATCTTTTACAATCTTTATAATCATAACAATTATTATAATCATAATTTGAAGTATAAACTTTAAACACTGAATTCCCAGAAGTCCAAATAGCAGTAATTTGGTTAGAATATGTATCACCGCCTAGGTTTCTTTGGGTATTATATGCAACATCCCAAATATTCTTACATAAATAAACTACATTGTAATCTTCATTGTCTTCAGTATCATAATTATATATTTTTTCTTTTTGACAAATACCCTCTTCAATAGCTTGTGTTAATCTTGTTTCTATATCTTCTATACTTTCTAATTCAGTCATTTCTAAACTAACATAACTTGATTGGTAATCAGAAGATTGAGAAAAAGAAGCATGATAATTCTTTTCTTGGTTATATTCCCAAGAACCATTCCAATTCAAAATCCATTCTCTATCATCTACTTCAATATCCTTGGGATTTTTAATAAATTCTTTTAATTCTGCACAGGATTTAGATCCGATATCTTCTGCAACACAAGCACCATCTTGACAAACTTTTCCTTCTGAAGAGCAGTTATAATTTATATAGGGAAAAAGCTCGGTAGCATTATAATATTCACAACTAAATTCTGATAAACTGCCCTCAAGATTACATTGGTCTTGACTTACATGCCAGCCATAAAAATCAGGGTTATTTGTATGAACATTATAAAAATGTCTAATTTCCCCCTTAATATAATAATTCAAACCTCCGTCGCTGTCTGTGCATGTTGCGGTTGTTTGATTTGAAACACAAGCGCCATTTTCACAACCGTTAGGACAGAGATATGGTTGTATTAACCTTCTACCATCATCTGAACAATATCTCTCGCCAAGAGTATCTAACAGATTATAATAATTGCAAGTATCTTCTTCATAATCTGAAACTCCATCTTTTATGTACCCAGTAGTTCCCTTCACACCATAATTCTTCCCATCAGGATAAATTGAATTAACGTCGCTGTCTGTGCAAGTTGCAGTTGTTTGATTTGTTATGGCGACACAAGAACCATCTCGACAAACTTTTCCCAAGTAAGAACAATTATAATAAGACGATGGGCCTGGAACACCTTCTGAATTGCAATACATTTCCAATTGGTATCCTCCTTCATCACATTGATAATATCCTTGATTAGAATTATAGCACATACATCTATCTTCATAACTTACCTCCCCATTGCTCGCTATTCCTTTAACACTCTTATTAATCCCTCCGTCGCTGTCTGTGCAAGTTGCAGTTGTCTGATTTGAAACACAAGCACTATTCTGACAAATATATCCCACACTACAAACCCCACAACTTCCACCACAACCATCGTCACCACATGTTTTTCCTGCGCAATTTGGAGTGCATGTAGAGATTGCTGTTAAATTAAACCAATCAAACATAAAATGATTTGGAGCAGGTGAAGCATATATCTCAATAGTATGTGTTCCTGCAGAAAGTGCCCCAAAGTTTATGGTTTGCTCTTCCCAAGAATTCATAGAAGACGTTGAATCAGAAAATTTGACAGAACTACCATCGAGTTT
>JAHIER010000058.1 GCA_018901555.1 Patescibacteria group bacterium | reverse complement strand
CTTTTTTAATGCAGATATGAAAATATTAGTAGCGCGGACTTTGCAAGAAATGCCGAAACGGTTGCAAAGAGTTTTAGCTAAATATTATTTAGAAGATAAATCCCAGAAAGATATCGCTTCGGAAGAAAATATTTCAGTTACTGCCGTAAAAATGCGATTATTCAGAGCTAAAAAAATATTTAAAAAAATTATTGAAGAAGATAAAAAAATATGTTTAACCGAAATTTAAAAGAAAAAATTATGATCAGAGTTTATTTAAGTTGGTTTTTTAAAAAACTATCTTCTTCTTTTGCTTTAGAAATAATTTTATTTGCAGGTTTATTTTTTGGATTGACTGCCTATGTTTCTTTAGTTGATGTTTTTAATAATTTGCCTTCATTTTCTTCGCCAGGCCCGGTAGCTGGATTTTTTTGGTCAGCTTTTTATGAAACAGAAACAGTGGCGCAAGTTTTGTTTGCAGGCATGGTTATTGCATTTGCCTTTTTGTTTAAAGATATAAAATTAATAGTTCAAAATTTTTTATTAAAGAAAAAACAAGGACTCCAGTTTGCCTGTAATTAAAGGTCAATAATTTGCTAAAAATGGCGGGGTTTAAAAATCACTCCCGCCATTTTTTATTTGCACCGACATCGTAAGTCGGTTATTATGAATTTAATGAGGAAGACACCTTTTGTCCCCGGAGAATATTATCATATTTATAACAGAACAATTTTAAATGTTCCCGAATTTAATGATTATAAAAACACAGAAAGATTAGCCCAGTCATTTTTGATAGCTAATTCAACAAAATCAAGCGAAGCATTTCAGTTTTTAAGAAATAATAAAGAAGCTACAATTGATGAAGCTTTGGATATCGCAAAACAAGGAGAAAAACTTGTGGATATTTTGTCCTATGCAATAATGCCAGACCATTATCATCTTTTATTAAAGGAATTAAGAGACAATGGAATTTCAGATTTTATCCGCAAGTGCAATATTTCTATTGCTAAATATATAAATATTAAAAATAATAGGCGAGGAACGCTTTTTGAAAGCCGTTTTAATTCTAAACACGTTGATACAGATAGATATTTGCTTCATCTTTCTCTTTATATTCATCTTAATCCATTGGATATAACTAGCGGAAAAGAATGGCGTGAACACAAATTAAAAAATTGGTCTGTTGAAAAAGAAAAATTGTTAAAGTATCCTTGGTCAAGCTTGAGGGCATATTTGGATGATAATTATCAGGATTTAATTTTGTCAGGAACCGATATAATCAGAGATCAATTTAAAGACAGCAAAGAATATGAAGATTTTCTTAAAGAATGGTCCGAAGAATCATTAATATCTGTAAAAGATTATATTCTTGATTAAAAACCGACATCGTAAGTCGGTTTTTAGATTCATTCTAAGCTGATAGATTAATTACCAAAACCGACATCGTAAGTCGGTTATTTTATTGCTTCTTTGATTTTTTTGACGATTTCTTGAGTTGTTTTTTGATTATCTTTTAGGAACTGGCGCGCGTTGTCATAACCGCGGCCAAGGCTTATTTTATCATAGGTATATGATGCGCCGGATTTTTTAATAATATTGTATTTTTCTCCCATATTTAAAAGGTCGCCCTCATATGAGATTCCTTCATTGTATAAAATATCAAATTCAGCTGTTCTGAATGGCGCAGCCACTTTATTTTTTACAATTTTTACTCTTACTCTATTGCCGATTGTTTCCTCGCCCTTTTTAATTTGGGCGGCTCGGCGAACATCAATACGCACTGATGAGAAAAACTTCAAGGCTTTGCCTCCAGGAGTTGTTTCTGGATTTCCGAACATTATGCCAATTTGCATTCTTATTTGATTAATGAAAATTACAACCGTCTTTGACCTTGCTGTTATTGAGGTGAGTTTGCGGAGAGCTTTTGACATTAATCTTGCTTGCAATCCTATTTGTTGAGAAGCCATATCTCCTTCGATTTCTGCCTGCGGAGTAAGAGCGGCAACAGAATCAATAACTATTACATCAAGTCCTTGAGAGCGCACTAAACTTTCAACAATTTCTAATGCTTGCTCTCCTGTGTCTGGCTGGGAAATTAAAAGATCTTGTATTTGCACTCCAATTTTTTTCGCGTATTCAGGATCAAGGGCGTGTTCTGCGTCAACAAAAGCGCAAACGCCATGATTTTTTTGAGCTTGAGCAGCAATACTTAAGGCAAGGGTTGTCTTTCCGGATGATTCAGGGCCGAATATTTCAATAATTCTTCCGCGCGGAACTCCTCCAACGCCCAATGCCAGATCCAAACTTAATGATCCGGTTGGGATAGCGTCAACATCAACTTTTCTTGCATCGCCCAGCTTCATTATTGATCCTTCGCCAAATTTAGCTTGAATTTCATGAATAGCGTTTTCAATGCTGATTGAATCCCTTTTTTCTGTTTTTTGTTTTGTCATAAAAATTATTTAAAGATTATTCCTAATTTTTTTTCAACACTGCGCCCGAATTTATCTTGGGCTGATATTTTTATTATACTGTATCCTTTGGCAAGCAGCAAACCTTGCTTAAAAAAACCTTTTTCATCAGTAAAAATTTGCAGGCCGTTAAGATTAAGAGAAGCGATATTTTTTACCGACCCTTTTATTTCTAGATAAGAAATGGAAACTACCTGGCCATTGTCAGGCGAGTCAATATTAATTTTTGGGCCGTTTAAAAAATCCTTGGCTTTATAAAAACCAAAAAAAGTAAAACTAATAACTAGAATAATAATAAATCCTATCCCCAAAAAAAACCTGATATTGCGCATTGTTTTTATTATAAAACGAGTTTTGCCTTTTTAACAGGCCGGAGTATAATAGGGAACGAAGATAATTTTACAATTTAGGAGGTTTATGATGGAAAAACAAGGTTTGGATGATGTTTTAGAAGATTTAGAATCAGCGCTTAAAAAAACCAAGGAATTAGAAGAGTTTATTATGCTGGCTTTATTTCTGTATTTTTTGCCGGAAGATTATAAAACTAAAGCTATAATTTTAAGAACGATTTTTCAGGAAGAAATTATAGAAAAAGCCAAATACATAGTTTCTTGGGATGAAAAAATTTTTCTTGAAGCTAGAGAAGAATTTAAAAAAGAAACAGAAGATATGACTCTTTCAGAAAAAATGGATTTTCTGAGAAAAAATATTAGTTCTATTAAAAAAATGCTCAAAGAAAAATTATGGCGCTAGAAAGTTGCAATTCTAGCGCATTTCTTTTTTAAAAAATAATTTTGTCTTCTGAATTATCATTTTTATTATTATCAGCGTCCGGATCTTTTATTAAAACTTCGCGCGGTTTGGCGCCGTCGCCCGGACCAACCACGCTTCGTTCTTCCAGCATATCCATCAAGCGCGCCGCGCGCGCGTAGCCAATCTTTAGTTTTCTTTGTAAATATGAAGTTGAAGCTTTTCCAGCCTTGATTACTGTTTCTCTGGCTTCTTCATAAAGTTCATCATCATCAGCATTATCTTCTCTGTTGAGATCAAGCGATGATTGCATTTTTGAATCTTTTATAGCGTCTTCAAGCGGTTCATCCGTACCAGTTTGTTCTGCGTTTAAATCTTCCATATCTATATCCTTATATTCTTCATATAAATAATTTGTTACTCGTTTAATTTCTTTTTCTGTGATAAATGGTCCCTGGATTCTTTTTGGCTTAGCTGTATCGCCAGCCAGATAAAGCATATCGCCGTTGCCTAACAATTTTTCCGCGCCTCCCATATCCAAAATGGTTCTGGAGTCAATTTGCGAAGCTACTTGAAGCGCGATTCTGGAAGTAATATTAGCTTTAATTAAACCAGTTATAACTTCTACTGACGGCCTTTGAGTGGAAACCATAAGATGAATTCCAACAGCCCTGGACATTTGAGCTAATCGTACAATTGACGCTTCCATTTCTCTGGGATAGGTTGCCATTAAATCCGCTAATTCATCAATAATAATTACCAGATATGGCATAGAATTATATTCTCCCTTTTTTTCATGGTAGGACATAATATCCCGCACGCTTGATTTTAAAAGAGTTTCGTATCTTCTTTCCATTTCTTTAGAAGCCCATTTTAAAGTTAAAATAGCTTTTTTTGCTTCAGTTATAACAGGAGTTAGAAGATGAGGAATTTTATTATAAATAGTAAGCTCCACTCTTTTAGGATCTATCATTATAAAACGCAGGGATTGAGGAGAGTTTCTGTAGAGCAAGCTGATAATAATAGAATGTATAGCAATTGATTTTCCTGTGCCAGTGGCTCCGGCAATAAGCAGATGGGGCATTTTTGCCAGATTAGCAAAAATTGGCTTGCCTGATACATCTTTGCCCAATGAAAAAATAAGTGGCAGGAGAGATTTTTGAAAATTTTCTTCTGATAAAAGATTTGCCAATCCGACAATAGTTTTTGTGCTATTCGGCATTTCAATTCCAATCAAAGGTTTGCCCGGGATAGGAGCTTCTATTCTAATAGGATGAGCAGACAAAGAAAGGGAAAGATCATTTTGCAAGGCAATAATGCGCGATAATTTTATTCCTTCCGCCGGCTTTAAAGTATATTGAGTGACAGAAGGGCCAATATTAATTTCTCCCATCTCAACTTCAATGCCGAAATTTTGAAGCGTTCTTTTTATAATATTTGCGTTAGCTTTGATATCTCCGCTGGATGGTTTGCCTTTATCTCCTTCAAGAAGTTCCAACGGGGGAGGGGTAAAGTCAGTTTTTTTAATTTTTATAGTTTCTATATTTATTTCTTCTTCTTTATTTTTTTCAGATTTTTTTGTCAAAGGAATATCTTTTTTTATCGCTTCCTTTATTTCTTCAATAGTTTCTCTTACGCTTTCAATGGCAGTTTTTTCTGTTTTTATAATTTCTTCTGAACCTTCTTCTTTTTTATTTAGCGAAGATATTTTTAATGAGATTGAAGTATTAAGAATAATTAAAATAGAAACAATAAAAAGAGCGGTGAAAATAATAAGGCTCACCCAAAAATCAAAAAATTTAAGCAATGGCCAGGAAATAAAATATCCAACATAGCCGGCAGTTTTTTCTCCAAGCATAACATCAGTTGCGCCCAAACTGCTGATAAGAAAAAGAATGGCGCCGGCAATAGTAGTGGCAAGCAAGTTAGGTTTAGCAGAAACAAAAAGAGAAACACTCGACAAAAGAAAAACTGTAGGAATAAGAAAAAAACCTGATCCAAATAAAAGATCTAAAATTTTATAAGCTGAATCTCCAATAAGTCCGGCTTTGCCAAAAGCGGCCAATGAAAAAAATAAGGCTAAAGCAAGAAAAAAAATTGCCAAAATAGAATGCTTTGTTTCTTCATTTAAATCATGATACCATTTGCTGGTTGTATTTTTTATTTGTTTTCTAGGTTTATTTTTTGAAGACATAAATATATTATACAACAGAAAATCAAAATTATATATTTAGTTTTAAAAGACCCTTGCATTTTGCCTACTGTCCTTTAGAATGATGGTAAGAGATATGTCTGATAAAGATAATAAAAGGACACAAGTCCATAATTATGCAATGGACAGAATAAAAAAGCTTACCGAGGCAGTTTATAGGGTAAGTAATCTTTATCCTGACCAAGAGCCATTAAAATGGACTTTACGTGAAAATGCTATTCAGTTATATAATAGGATTATGTCCATTATGGATATGTCCGATAGAATGTCCGATAGAAAAATTGAGACAGATTTAAGAGAAATCATCTCTTCTTTTTCCCAAATGGTTTATAAATTAGAACTAGCTTCTTTAGGTGGCTTCATTTCTGATATAAACTTTGAAATTCTCAAAAAAGAATACATTAAATTAAAAGATTTTATTCAAGCCCAAAAAAATATAATTATTTCAGAATCCTTTATGGACAACATTATGATTGGTTCTTCTTCGCCTGTTTTAGAATTTAAAAAAGAAACTATTGGACATTTAGTGTCCAATAGGACACTAAATGTCCAAAGTGGTGGTGTCCAAACGGGTAGCGTCCAAACGGACAAAATAGATAATAGAAAACAAAAAATCCTTAATTTTTTAAAAAATAATGGCAAAAAAACAATAAGAGAAATATCCTCAATTTTTGAAGGAATTAGTGAAAAGAGTGTTCAAAGGGATCTGGCAGAACTAGTAAGGTCAGGTCAATTAGCAACAGAAGGGGAAAAGAGGTGGCGAGTTTATTTTTTAGCTCAAAATATAATTGACAAAATCATTTAATAGTGTGCAAATACTTAATATTTGTTGACTTTATTTGCAATCAAAGCCTATAATAAAGATACACTTCTAAACAGATTGCCTAGTTATCCACACTTAATTTGGCAGCTTTCTTAGAAGGATTTATAATATTTATTACAAAGAATTAATTATTTATAATTCTTTGTTAATTAATGTTATTATTAATTAGTTAGTAAATGTATAGAATATGGAAAAAAGTCGAACCATATTATCTATGCAAGTAAAATAATTTTGTTTGTATTTTTATTGAATCCCGCTCAAGGCGGGAGGAGATAGGGATCAGTAAAATTATTTATACAAAAATTAAATTTATGAGTAATAATTTAAAGAGAACCAAAGTTGGTAAAATAACTTCAGTTCTCGTAAGCGCAGCAACAGTTCTGTATTTGTCAGGAGCTGCTGTTCTTGTGCCAATTGCTGCATCAGCGCAGACTATTGATGAGCTTCAAGCTCAGATAGCTACTTTGCTTGCGCAAATTACACAATTACAGTCACAGCTTTCAGGCTTGCAGGGCGGTTCAAGCGGAACAGTTTGCGGTTATACATTTGGCGCTGACTTAAAAACGGGCAGCACAGGAACAGATGTTATGAATCTTCAAAAGGCTCTTAACTCTGATTCAGCTACTCAAGTCGCATCAAGTGGAGTTGGTTCATCAGGAAACGAAACTTCATATTTCGGTTCTTTAACCAAAGCCGCAGCAATTAAATTTCAGAACAAATACGCTTCTGAAGTTTTAACACCAATAGGATTGTCAGCAGGTACTGGTTATGTTGGTTCAATGACACGAACAAAATTAAATGCTCTTTATGGCGGAGCATGTACACCAACAACACCAACAACACCTGGAGAAACAACAACACCTTCAGTTGGCACAGGCATTTCAGTTTCTTCAGCAACACAGCCTTCAGCATCAATCGCAGTTGAAAGCGCAGCAAGAATGCCTTTTACAAAAGTCACTCTTACAGCCGGAACTGACGGAGATGTTGTGGTTAACAGTATTCAAGTTGAAAGAACTGGATTAGCGCAAGACGCTGTTTTTGCCGGAGTAGTCCTTTTGGATGAGAACGGACAACAGCTTGGAATTGAAAAAACATTTAATTCAGATCACAAAACAACAATTGGCGAAGCTTTCACTGTTAAAGCAGGACAATCAAGAACAATGACAATTGCTGGCAATATGGCAGCAACACTTGATTCATATGCTGGACAGGTTGCTTTCCTTTCAGTTGTTGGAGTTAATACTTCAGCAACAGTAACGGGCGCATTGCCAGTTACTGGCGCAGGCCACACCATTAATGCAACCTTAACAATAGGAAGCGTTACAGTGGCTAGAGGTTCAACTGACCCTGGTTCAAGTCAGACAAAGGAAATCGGCATAACCGGTTATACTTTTTCTGCTATCAAGGTAACAGCTGGATCAGCAGAAAATATCAGAGTTCATTCAATCCGATGGAACCAATCAGGTTCAGCCGCATCAGCAGATCTTGAAAATATCAAGGTTTACGCAGACAGCACAGCTTATGACGCAACAGTTTCATCAGATGGAAAATATTACACAGCAACATTTGGAACAGGAATTGTTGTAAATAAAGGTAATAATCTTGAGATTGCTATCAAGGGCGATATTTCAGGCGGTTCAGCTAGAACAATTGACTTTGATATCTACAAGAGAACAGACCTTTATGTTACTGGAGAAACTTATGGATATGGCATTACGCCTCCAAATGGAACCAGTGATCCAACAGATGACACAGCAGCGCTAAGCAGTACCAATCCATGGTATGATGCCGCTCAAGTCACTGTTTCTAATGGAACAATCAATATTCAGAAAGCAACTTCAGGCGAAGCAGCAGCCCAGAATATTTCAGTTAATGTTTCTAATCAGCCATTAGGCGGATTCATTGCTGAAGTCAGAGGCGAACCAATTTCAGTCGCTCAAATCATTCTTACAGTTGCAACAACAACGGGCGGTACACCAGGTCTTTTGACCAATGTATCTTTGTACGATGGAAATGGCGCGGTTGTTGCCGGACCAGTTGACGCAACTGACGCAACAGTAACTGACGGCAATCAAACAGTTACATTCACAGATACAGTTACATTCCCAGTTGGAACAAACACCTATATTGTTAAAGGTAAAGTTCCTTCCAGCACAGGTAATAACATGACTTATGCTGTTTCCTTTACGCCTTCAACAGCCATGACAACAGTTACTGGACAGACAACAGGAAACACTATTACGCCTTCACCAGCATCTGCTATAACACTAAATACAATGACAGTTAAATCATCTGTATTGGCAATTAGTGTTTCAGCAAACCCGGTTGCGCAAACAGTTGTAGCTGGCGGAACATTTACTTTCGCTAATTACTACTTTGACGCAACAGCATCAGGCGAGGATATTAAGATGGTTTCTGTGCCGTTGGAATACAACATTTACAACAGCACAGCTACTAATCTGACAAGTTGCCAGTTGTATGATGGTTCAACATCAATTACAGCCGGTTCAAACATTATCAATCCTTCAGCTGCTGCTTCTTCCACAACATTCACATTTGACGGATCAGGTCTTATCCTTGCAAAAGGAACAACTAAGTCCATTGCTCTCAAATGTAATATTGGCGGAGGTTCAACAGGCGCTTATGCATGGGGTATTGATTCTGGCGCAACTTTCAGCGGTTCAGGCGTAACTTCAGGTTCATCCTTAACACCTACAGCCACTGCTAATATGGGCCAGAAAATGACCTTAACAGCAAATGGAACACTTACAGTTGTCTTGGATTCTTCAAGTCCGTCATATGCTATTGCCGCCGCTAATACTGCAGGCAATACATTGGCTGTTCTTAAATTCCACGCTGAAAATGAGGCAATCAATCTTCAAAGAGTAGCTTTGCAATTGTCTAATACTGCTTCCAACTCACCGCAAGATCTTACACAAGTCACTTTGTGGGATGGCGCAACAAAAGTTGGTTCACTTGTATTTACGACAGATGACAATGCCACTTCAACATTGACATCAGTTGTTACCATTCCTAAGGATGGCGACAAGATAATTACTGTTAAAGGCGACCTTTCTGCTATTGGCACTTCACAGCCAGGCACACAAGGCCACTTAGTTACAGTTGATTATGATGGTGAGGACCCAACAGGCACGCAAGGAGTTGGAGCAAGTTCTGGAGCAACAATTAACCATAGCTCAACCGCTGATACTGCTTCGACCGGCGTCCGGGCCTTCAAGTCATTCCCAACAATTGCAAAATTGTCAGCTGGATCAACCAAGTTGGTTGCTGGCAACATTTCAATCTACAGATTCAAAGTAACAGCAGATTCATCAGGCGATATTGGTATCTACAAGTTAACAGCCCGAGTTGCTACATCATCAACAACAGAGGGAACTAAAGTAGATAATGTCAATATTTACGCTTACACTGATTCTAGCTTTTCAAATCCAGTTTCCGGTATCGGAGATTCTGGAGAAATGCTGCAAACAGCCGTAGATTGTGATACTGCATGGGTAACTTCTGCGTCAGATCTTGAAATCTACGCTCAGACAACAGCTTCTGCGTCAACATCTGTTCAGGTTCCTGCCGGATCAACCAGATATTTTGATGTTAAAGCTGATGTTACTACAGCTGGAGCAACTTATTCTGCATCAACACAGATTCAAGGTGATGCCGCATATTTGTTATTTACAGCTGCATGGACAGCTATTGATGCGTTTATGTTAAGCGCAGAAAATGCTGATAGCAGTGGAATTCAGGGTACTACAAATGATGACTTTATCTGGTCACCAAACGCAACAACAACCACAATTACTGATGTTGTTGACTGGACAAACGGTTATGGTGTTTCAGGATTGCCATCAGGCAATATGACACCTGAAATCTTGACTCAATAAATCTAGTTTCCTTGTGACCCACGCATCTGCCTTCGGCAAGATACGGGGTAAACTAGTACAAAACCCCGACTTTACGTCGGGGTTTTGATTTGTCTGTCTAATTGTCGGAAACTAAGTTTCCGACATCGCTATTGCGCTAGGTGTTTTAGTTTGCTAAAATAATTGAATGCAAAACATTTTAACAAAATTCAGTGCAAACAAGATTATTTTAATCGCTGTAATTATTATTTTAGCCGTTGGAGTCGGCTATTACATTTATTCCGACCTTATATTAAAACCGACTTACGATGTCGGTTCGATAGCGCCGACACCGACTGCATCAGAAAATCCCATAATTTCTCCAATAGCAATACCTGATTTAGACAGGCCCATAACTATAAAAGCGGATTTACCACAAGAAGCAAAAGTGAAAGTTATTGAAAAGATTAAATCTATCTCATCTCAATTAAAAGAAAATAATGATGATTTTAATCTTTGGCTTGAATTAGGTATTTATCGCAAAATGATAGACGATTTTGAAGGTGCGCGCGATGTTTGGGAATATGCTGGTTATATCAGGCCATTGAATTCAACTTCTTTTAATAATCTGGGCGATTTGTACGCTTATTATTTGCATGATAATAAAAAAGCAAAAGAAAATTTTCTTAAAGCCATGGAAAACGGCTCTAACCAAATTAGCATTTATCGTAATGCTTATGATTTTTACAGAAATGTTATGAAAGACAATATTAAAGCAAAAGGGATATTAGAAGAAGGAATAAAGAATAATCCTGATACATCGCAGGATCTTCAGTATTTGCTGGACAATTTTTAGCCATGTCGGAAACTTAGTTTCCGACACCCATATGAGAGATGTAATTTTTCTTAATAATCATTGGTATCATATATGCAACCGTGGCGTTGAAAAACGCAAGATTTTTATTGATGAAGGAGATTATGAAAGATTTGTTTGCCATCTTTACGAATTCAATGATACTAAATTAAATCCCGACATTTCTTTTGAAAGAAGGAAACAAAAGATTCTTGAACTTGTCGGAAACTTAGTTTCCGACACGCGGGACAAATTTGTTGAGATAGCAGTTTGGTCATTAGTGCCCAATCATTTTCATCTTTTAATAAGACAAATAAAAGATAATGGTGTTAGTTTGTTTCTGCACAAACTTGGTATTGGCTACACCAAGGGTTTTAATAAGAAATACGAAAGAGTGGGGAGTCTTTTCCAGGGCAGTTTTAAGGCGCGATTAGTTGACAATGATGAATATTTTCGTTATTTATTTTATTATATTCTTTCTCATCCATTAGAGCTTTTAGATCCGCAATATAAAGAAAAAGGAACTAGTGATTATAATGGAGCGATACAATTTTTAAAGTCATATAAATGGTCGGCTTATTCGGATTTGATTTGCAATGTCAATTTTCCCGCAGTAATAAATAAGGATTTTATAAAAGAATTTTTTGACGAAGGGGAATTTAAGATATTTATGGAAGAGCTTGTCGTGTCGGAAACTAAGTTTCCGACATTTATGTTAAATAATTTCTAATGGCAAAATGACAAAACAAAAATTTTTAAACATTTTTATATGGGCATTTTTAATAGCCGGCCTAATTCTTATTTTGGGCAAAAAAGATTGGTTCCCGGATTTTTATAGTCCGAAATTTTTTGGATTATTTTCTTTTGTTTCCGCTTTTTTAATAATTTTACCCAGTCTTATTTTTCGCGCAGATGAATCAGTTAAAAAAGAAGCATTATTAAATCTTCGCATTGTAATGGCTGTTTCTCTGTTGCTCAATGGTCTTGGTAGTTTGGGATTATTTCAGTTATATAAATTTGGGTTTGAGTATGACAAAGTTATTCATTTTGGCATTGCTTTAATGCTGGTTATTCCTTTGTCGTCTTTTATTTTTTATTGGTACGGTTTGAATTTTAAAAAATCAGTTTTTATGGCGGTTATGATAATGATTTCAGCTGGTTTTATTTGGGAGTTGCTTGAATATTTTGCTGACCTTATTTTTGGAACTAAAACTTTTGGAGTTTATGGCACAGAAGTTATAAAAGATACTATTTTGGATTTAGTCATGGATTTTGCCGGCGCGGGCATGGCTATTATCTTTTTGTTTCGAAAAAAAATTCTTGACAATAAATAATGGTCGTATATAATAGAAAATAAGCCGTAGAAAGTGGGCATGAATATAAGACCTGCTTAGGTTGAAAACAAGATACGGCTTTTGCCGTTATTTTTTATGGCTATAACTAAACACAAAAAACACGAAATAGTAAAAGATTTAAAAGAGGGTTTTAAAAAAGCCCAAGTTATTATTTTTGTTAATTTTCATGGTTTAAGTGTTTCAGCTGTGAGTGATTTAAGAAAGAAATTAAAAGAAGTTGGAACTAATTATAAAGTTGTAAAGAAAACTTTAATAAAAAAGACATTGGAAGATTTTAATTTTAATGGTGAAATTCCGGAATTAGACGGTGAAGTTGCTATCGCTTTTTCAGAAAATGAACCTGTTGCTCCAGCAAAAATTATTAAGGATTTTTCAAAAAAGAATTCAGTCAAGCTTTTGGGGGGAGTTTTTGAGAATAAATATATTGACGGAAAAACAATGATTATACTTGCCAATATTCCGCCCAAAGAGGTGCTTTTGGCGCAATTTGTTAATGTTATTAATTCACCAATTCAGGGCATGGTCGTGGCTCTGAATGAAATATCGACAAAATTTGTTAGAATTTTAAGTCAAATAAAAAAATAATATAAAAATATGTCAGAAAAAATAAAAATTCCTGAAAAATTTAAGGATTTAGTTGAAAAGATTGAAAAAATGAGTGTTTTAGATCTTTCCGAATTAGTTAAAATTCTTGAAGAAAAATTTGGAGTATCTGCTCAAGCCGTGGCCGTAGCTGCGCCATCAACTGGCGCTGGCGCTAATGGAGGAGAGGCAGAAGAAGAAAAATCATCTTTCAATGTTGAATTAAAAAGTTCAGGAGATAAAAAAATTGAAATTATTAAAGTTTTAAGAGATGCTTTGAGTTTAGGATTGAAAGAAGCGAAAGATATGGCTGATAGCGTTCCGATTGTTGTAAAAGAAGGCATTGATAAAAAGGGAGCTGAAGAGTTGAAAGCTAAATTGGAAGTAGCTGGCGGAGTTGTTGAATTAAAATAGAAGTGATAAAATTATGGAATGAAAGATGTTTTAGAAAAATTATTCGGATCTCCAGCGCGAGTTAAAGTCATTCGTTTATTTTTACAAAATCCATCAGATCTCTTTATTCCCACAGAAATCTCCCGCAGGTGCAAAATTAATTCTAATGTTGCCAGGCGGGAGATTTCTGTTTTAATAAGGGCAGGTTTAATAAAACAGAAAAAATCTTTTTTAGAAACAATTCTTAAATTAAAAAATGGTAAAATAAAAAATAAAAAGAAAAAAATTCAAGGACTGGGAATAAATGAATTTTTTCCGTTTATCAATCCGTTAAGATCTCTTTTTATTGAATCCGCCTCTTTTAATAAGGAAAAAATTATAAAATCCTTAAAATCTGCCGGTGATATGAAAATGATAGTACTTTCAGGAATTTTTATGCAGTCAAACGATTCTTCAGTAGATTTATTATTAGTAGGAGATAGAATTCAAAAAAATAAACTAGAAAGGATATTAAAAAGAATAGAAATAGAAATGGGCAAAGAAGTTTCTTTCGCCCTTTTTGATACCAAAGATTTTTTGTATAGATTTAGTATGCATGATAAATTTATCCACGATATTCTGAATTCTCCCCATGAAAAAGCCTGTTGCAAGCTTGAAATTTAACAAAATAAATTATCCACAGTTATCTTCAAAAAACCTATAAATATGTTAAAATTCACATATAACAAGGTCGGTAGTAAAAAATTATTACGCGTAGTAATTTTATAAATTTAAATATTAAATAAACAATATGCAAACTTGGGGTGATGTATTAATCGGTTCCTTTCAGCAACTTTGGGGCGGTATTATAAGTTTTATTCCAAAACTTATTGTAGCCTTAATAATTTTCATTGCTGGATGGATTATTGCAGTCGCAATAGGACGACTAGTTTCTCAGATTATAAGAGCTTTTAAGGTTGACAGAGCTCTTCAGGCCATAGGCGCTGAAGCTACATTGTCAAAGGCAGGATTTAAACTTGATTCCGGAGCATTTATCGGCGGTTTAATCAGATGGTTTTTCATTGTTGTCTTTTTGATGGCATCAGTGGATGTCCTTGGTTTAAGTGAAGTCAATGCTTTTTTGGGAAATGTTGTTTTGCTTTATTTGCCTAATGTAATTGTTGCCGCACTTATTTTAGTTGTAGCAGCTTTTATAGCTGATGTTGTAAAAAGAATTGTTGTTGGATCAGCAAAAGCAGCAGATGTTCCTTCTGCAAATGTTATGGGAGGAGTAGCAAAATGGGCTATTTGGGTTTTTGCAATTTTAGCTGCTTTGTATCAGCTTGGAATTGCCGGAGTTTTTGCTCAAACCATTTTTACAGGATTTGTTGCCATGATGGCTATTGCTGGTGGTTTAGCATTTGGCCTCGGAGGCAAAGATGCCGCTTCTCAATATGTTGAAAGATTGAGAAAAGACATAAAAGGAAACAAGGAATAATCTGAATTCTTATTTATCCACAGCAACCCCCGTTGTTTATGCATAAGCAGCGGGGTTTGTTTTTGAAAAAAAATTTGCTATACTATTTTTATGAAAAAGAAAATAGATCAATATTATATAATCTACGAGCGAGATGAAAAAAAAGGTTATATTGCTTCTGCGCCGGCTATTCGCGGTTGTGTTGTATATGGAAAAACATTAAAAGAGGCATATAAAAATATTAATGTAGCTATAAAAGAATGTCTTGAAGTGATTAGGGAATATCGTGGAAATCTGCCCAAAGAAACAATTAGACCAGAGATTATAAAGAAAGTTTCTTTTGTAAAAATTCCTGAATATGCCTAAAATCAAGCTGATTGGGTATAATAAACTTGCAAGAAAATTGATAAGGAGTGGATTTATTGCCGTAAGAAAAAGCAAACATACGATTTATTTTCATTCTGCAAAACAAATAACAATACCAATTCCCCATAAACATTCCCGTGATATTTCAAAAGGATTATTATATAAACTTATTAAAGAGATGAAGATTTCAGTAGAAGAGTTTAATCAACTATGAATAATAATAAAGGAATCGCGCCAATTACAATAATATTGATAATCATTTCCACCTTTAAATTTATTAATTAAATTTCAGCCATAGTTATCCACAATTAATCCCCGTTGGCGAGAGCCTTTACGGGGTTGACTTGTTTTTGTTCCTAACAAATTGTATAATATTTTATTATGAAGAAAATTATTCAATTTCATATATATAAAGGAGATAAATACTATATAGCTCAAGGTGTTGATTTGCCGATTGTTACTCAAGGAAAAACTCTTGATGAATTAACCAATAATATTAAGGAAGCAGTAGACCTTCAATTGGAAGGAGAAAATTTAGCTGATTTTGATTTGGAATCAAGCCCTTCTGTTTTGGTAAATATGGAATTGGCAATGAAAGTTTATGTCTAGATTAAAGATTCTTTCCGGTCAAGATATTGTTGAAATTTTTAAAACCTTCGATTTTTTAATTGTCGGTCAAAAAGGTAGTCATATTAAATTAAAAAGAATAATT
>JAHIER010000057.1 GCA_018901555.1 Patescibacteria group bacterium | reverse complement strand
TGTCAACCTGCCACGTCAACGTGCCACGTTGACATTTATTGATAATAAAAAAACCCGGCTGAATCTAGGCCGGGCTTTATCTTATTTCTAAGAGATTGCCTATTTCTTTCATAATAATTGCAGTCCCATCCTCTAAAGAAACATTGCTGATATCATAAATTGGCTTGCCGATCCGAACTCTAATTTTATTTCTGCCTGATAAAGTGCTGAAAATTTTCGGGAATAAAAAAGCTTTGCGAGTTCCAATAAGAGCCACTGGCACAATAGGAGTCTTAGTCTGCTGATGCAAAAAAGCTATTCCTCTTTTGCCTAACTGTAATTTGCCGTCCTTGGTGATTCCTCCTTCCGGATATATCCAAAGCTTATCTCCTGCCCTTAAGGCCTCTATAGCGTGTCGTAGAGCCCTTAGAAGGTTTCCGCCAGCCTTTTCCACTGGCACTGAGCCATTGTAACGCACATAAGCAGCTACAAAAAAACTTAATGGCGGAATAAAAGGCATGCCCTGAATCCATTTAAAAAATTTTTTCCAAGCCATAAATCTGATTGGAAAAAACTCGTGCGGATACCAACTAGCTCTAGGCATAGAAGCTGCGCAAATCGGACCATCTGCATAAGATGTGTGGTTAGAAGCAAAAATAACTCCTTTATTTTCGAGCCCTTTAATATTTTCTTGTCCTTCAACTGTATATCTGGCAAAAATACGGAGCGAACCGTAAATAGGCCAATAAGTTAAAGCTTGTACAATTTTTGCAATTTTCACAATCATCTCCTTTTTTAATGATTCCCATTGGGATAGATTATTATTACAAATTCTCCTCTTAATTTATCTTTATTTTTAAAATAAATCAAGGCTTCTTTAATATTGCCACGGAAAATTTCTTCAAACATTTTAGTTAATTCTCTGCCAATAATTATTTTTTTATCAGTCAAGCTGGAAAGCAATTCCAAATTTTTAATAATCCGGTGCGGAGATTCATAATAAATAACAGGATATTTATCAGCAACAACTTCTTTAAAAAATTTCTCTCTCCCTTTTTTGTGCGGAGGAAAAGCCATAAAAATAAATTTCTGCATATCAATACCTGCCACGCTGGCTAATGCAGTTAAAGCGCTTGGACCGGGAATTGGAACAATTTTAATTTTGTTTTTTACGCACTCGCTGATTAAAAGATTTCCGGGATCGCTGATGCCTGGCGTGCCAGCATCGGTCACCAACGCAATGTTTTTCCCATACTGCAATTCTCCAACTATTTTATTTATTTTAGTTGGTTTAGAATGCTGAAAATAAGAAACAGTCGGAGTTTTAATTTCAAAACGATCAAGTAATTTTCTAGTTACGCGCGTATCTTCGCAAGCTATTAAATCAACTTCTTTTAAAATTCTCAAGGCGCGCAAAGTAATATCTTCTAAATTGCCGATTGGCGTGGCTACTATATAAAGAATTCCATTATCCATAATGAATTAATTCTATCAAATTTCCCTTGACTTTTCAAGAGAAAAAAGGTATTGTAATTTTTAGATATGAGAAAGGAGGTGATTTTTTTGAGACGCAAGAATAGACTTTTAATTTTTGGCACATTAGCAATGAATTGTGGCAGTTCAGACGGCTGCTGACTTTGCTCGGCAGGGACAATTGGAGGCGTTTCCATCCACTTTTGGAAACCACTTTCTTCCCCCAACCCCTGCCGAGCCCATTTTTTTTAATTTTCGTTTTTATTGAAATAACCGCACTGCAAAGTTACGTTTAAATTATCATCCCCTAAAGATTTTTTCTGGAAAAACACAATGCAAGCCATATAATTACCATAATATCCTCGTAATCCTCCCATAGGTCCATCAGCAATATTATAATCATTCATTTCAAAATTATCTTTCATGTATTGCTCAATTTTTTCATAATCAGATGTTTTAACATTGTCAGCTGAATATAAAACACTTGGGATTTTGACTTGACTGATATTGTTATTTTTCATAATAACCCAAGCAAATTCTGATTCTCCTTTGGAAGTTAACGTCACTCCACTGACTTTATTAAGAGAGTCGATTAAATCTGTTACAGCGTCAGGACAAAATTCTTCAAAAATCCTCAAGCATTTATCTTGAGACTGGCACCAAGAATAGCCAGCCGGACCAAGACAACCATGATCATCAGCTTGACCACCAATAAGTCCCTGCTCATTATCGTTTCTATTAATATTTGTATAAAATAAAATTCCGGCAATAATAATAATTGCCAAGATTACTATAATAATTTTTATATTTTTAGACATATTTTTAATATATTATATTTTAATCATTAAGACCTTTGTTTAATTATAACAAGTATTCCAATGCTTGCAAACAAAAGGGCGAATTTAATTCGCCCTTTTTAGATTAGAAGCCACCACCCTTCTATTTACTAAATTTTTTTGTTCCGATTCCGAGGCGGTAATTGCTGCCATAGGTTCCCTTCTTGCCTTCTTCTTTGTACCGATTGAATCCTTTTTTGTCGTAGAATTTTTTACCAGTACTAGTTTTTTGATAATTCTTTTTTCCCATTCCTTTATCACCCCCTTTCTGATTGATTAATCTAAGTTTAAATTAAGATATTTGCTCTAAAATGTCAAGAATTTCTTTTAAAAATCTTCAACCAATCTTTTTTAAATACCTCCATGATGATTTCAAGTTTATCTTCGCACAAAAAAGAGAGCTACTAAGGGCAGAGTAAGCCACCAGAAAAAGGCGCTGTCCGAAGCAAAAATGTTTTGAACTATGGGCGAAAAAGTAAATAAATCTTTGGCTGGAAAAAGATGGAAAAGATAACTGAACAAAAGCCCGGCCGAAAGAAAACTTAATAAAAGCGCCTGCCACCATTTTTTCTCGCTGCCATCAGAACTCAATCTTAAAACTTTTGAAAACAAAAGATTAATAATAAAAAGTACAACCAAAAAAACTCCGATTCGCGCCATAAAAGTGCTGGTCAAACTATCCGTTTTTATTAATTGATCTAAATAATAAAATTTATCAAAAAGAAATCCTGAAATATATAAAGAAACTAAAAAAGAAATCATTCTTGATTTACCAGCCATCAAGCCGTAAAAAAATCCTACGGCAATAAAGAAAAACAAAACAATTAAATCCCATGATGGATTAGATAAAATTTTTGAAACAGCTTCTATATTCATAAAATTAATTATAATATTAAACTCCTTCTTGTTTTAATTCTTCAATAAGTTTTTTGGCTTTATAAGAAACATGCTTAGGAGTGCGGACAAAAACTTTTATCATTAAATCTCCCCGCGCCTGCTGACTAGGCACGCCCTTGCCCTTAATTCTTAAAATTTCTCCAGAATCAATACCAGCCGGTATTTTTAATTTTATCTTGCCATCCAAAGTTTTAATTTCTTTTTCTGCGCCCAAAAGCGCGTCAGACATTTTAATATTCATATCCATAATAAGATTTCCTCCTTCTCTTTTGAAAACCTGGTGCTGACTAACATGGACTTTAATATAAAGGTCTCCGGCTATTCCGCTAGAAATAGCCTCGCCCATGCCAGTTAATTTTATCATTTCACCATCATAAATCCCGGCTGGTATTTTAATAATCACTTCTTCTTTTTTGGGAAAAACTCCACGCCCTTTGCAACCAGAACATTTTTTATCAGGAATTTTCCCTTTACCAAAACAATTGCTGCATTCTCGAGCTGTTGTGAAAGTGCCAAAAAAAGATTTTTTGGTCTCATGTACTCGGCCAGTTCCTTCGCAAGATGAACATTTCTTAAAATCAGAACCTGGTTCTGTTCCTTCGCCTTTGCATTTGTCGCAAACCGCTATTTTAGAAAGTATAATGCGTCTTTCTGTGCCAAAAATTGATTCCTCAAAAGGAATTTCCAAATCAATAGAAATATCCCGTCCTCTTTTTTTGCGTTTGGTAGTAGTGGCTCCGCCAAAAATGTTTTCAAAAATATCTGAGATGTCTCCACCAAAAGCGGATCCGCCTTGGCCAGAAAAATCCCAATCACCAAAATTAAAGTCATTGAAATCCATACCCGGCTGTCCTCCATCAGCCATATTTTCGCTAAAAACCCGGCCATAGGTATCATACTCGCCTCTTTTTTTGTCATCAGCCAAAATCTGATAAGCTTCATTGATTTCCTTGAATCTTTCATCATCACCCTGATTTTTATCAGGATGATATTTATGAGCCAGCTTGCGGTAAGCTTTTTTAATTTCTTCTTTAGAGGCGCTTTTAGTCACGCCCAAAATGTCGTAATAATCTACCATATTTAAATTATAACAAAATTATTTGTTTTCGTCGTCTTTTTTATCTTGTTCTGACTTTTTTGAAGAATCTTCAAACTCTGCATCTCGCGATTTGTCTTCAGATTTGCCTTCATTACTAGTTTGCTGTGCTTGTTTATACATTGTTTCCCCTATTTTTTGAACAACAGCTGAAAGTTCGCTAACAGCATTTTTTATAGCATTAACATCTTCTCCATCTTTAACTTTTTTAACAGCTTCTATTTTTTCTTCAATTTGTTTTTTAGTATCAGCTGGAATTTTATCCCCTGCTTCGCGTAATGACTTCTCAGCAGTATAAACTAAAGTGTCAGCATTATTTTTAATTTCAATTAATTCTTTTTTCTTTTTATCTTCTTCAGCATAAATTTCCGCGTCTTTTTTCATTTTTTCAATATCATCTTTAGACAAGCCGGAAGAAGCCTCAATACGAATAGATTGGGTTTTACCACTAGCTTTATCTTTAGCTGTTACACTAAGAATACCATTGGCATCAATATCAAAAACAACTTCAATCTGAGGCATGCCACGCTGAGACGGCGGAATACCGTCTAAAATAAATTGGCCCAAACTTTTATTATCGCCTGCCATTTCCCTTTCACCTTGCAACACATGAATTTCTACAGAAGTTTGATTATCAGCAGCAGTGGAAAAAACTTGAGACTTGCTAGTAGGAATAGTGGTATTTTTAGAAATAATTTTTGTAGAGATAGCGCCCAAAGTTTCAATGCCTAAAGAAAGAGGGATAACGTCAAGTAAAAGCACGTCTTTGACATCGCCCTGCATAACACCGGCCTGCACAGCAGCGCCCAAAGCAACAACCTCATCAGGATTAATTGATTTATTCGGCTCTTTGCCAAAAAAATCTTTGATTGCATTTTGGATAGCCGGCATTCTGGTTTGTCCGCCAACTAAAATAATTTCATCAATGTCAGAAATTTTAAAACTAGAAGCTTCAATGGCGCGTTTGGTAATATTGATTGATTTCTTAATATATTCTCCTACTAAATCTTCCAATTTAGCCCTGGTCATTTTTAAAACAAGATGCTTGGGCCCGGAAGTGTCTGAAGTAATAAAAGGAATATTAATTTCAGTTTCCGGCGTGCTAGAAAGTTCATGCTTAGCTTTTTCTGCGGCATCCTTAAGGCGCTGAAGAGCAATAAAGTCTTTTGAAATATCTATACCGCTTTCTTTTTTAAATTCTTCAACAATCCAGCTGATTATTTTCTGATCAAAATCATCACCGCCCAAATGAGTATCGCCATCCGTAGATTTGACTTCAATAACATCATCGCCAACTTCCAAAACCGAGACATCAAAGGTGCCTCCGCCAAAATCATAAACAACAATCTGCTCATTTTTCTTTTTATTGAAACCATAAGCCAAGGCCGCAGCTGTTGGTTCATTAATAATTCTTTTAACTTTTAATCCAGTAATTTCACCGGCATCTTTGGTAGCTTTTCTCTGGCTATCATTAAAATAAGCCGGCACTGTAATAATGACTTCTTCAATTTTTTCGCCTAATCTGGCTTCAGCATCATGTTTCATTTTTTGCAGAATCATAGCGGAAACTTCCTCCGGCCTGTAACCTTTGCCATTCATCATAACCGAAGCGCCTCCTTCATTATTTTTCTCAATTTTGTAAGGCATTAATTTAACATCTTTTTGCACTTCGTCATCTTCAAATCTTCTGCCAATTAAACGCTTAACAGAAAAAATTGTATTTTGCGGATTTGTTACTGCCTGTCTTTTAGCCAAAAGTCCAACCAGTCTTTCACCGGTTTTGGAAATAGCAACCATGGAAGGGGTTGTTCTATTGCCTTCCTGGTTTTCCAAAATCTTTGGTTCGCCAGCCTCTACAATGGCCATGGCTGAATTAGTTGTGCCTAAGTCTATACCTAATATTTTTGACATATTTTTTTATTTTGTTTTTCCTACTCTGACTTGAGCAGGTCTTAATAATTTATTATGAATTTTATATCCTTTCCGAATTTCTTCCAAAACAACTCCCTCTTTATTTTTACCCGCTTCGCCGCGAGGCGAGTCTTCAATTTCAATCTCCCCTAATGATTCATGTTCTTCAGGATTAAATTTCTTATTTATAGTTTCTATTTTTTCTATGCCGTGTTTCTTTAGAGTATCTATAAATTTGTTATATATTAATTTTATACCTTCTTGCCATATTTTGTCAAGTTTTTGCCAATTTTCATTATTAAAAGCAAGATCAAAACTGTCTAAAACCGGCAGAATATCCTCAATAATTTCTTCATTGGCAAATTTCAACAATTCTGTTCGATTCTCTTTTTCTTCGTTTCTAGCATTAATAAAATCTGCCTTAGCTCTCTGCCAGCCGGCCAAATATTCTTCTTTTTCCGCCATGCATTTTTTCAGCTTTTCCCGAAGTTTTTTCAATTGCAAATCAGCCGGAATTCCCTCTTCCTCAACAACAATATCTTCAAGATTTTCATTATCATTGCCGTTATTATTAGTATTTTTTTCTTCAGTCATTAATAATATTTTATCATTTTCCAGCCAAAAATACAAGAACTTGGGGGTTTCACCCCCAAGTAAAAAGCCTCGGTTTTGCCGAGGCTTAAATTTATTTGGAGCGGGAGTTGGGAATCAAACCCGAATTCAAACGGTGATTTGCCTGATCCTATCAAGGTGGTGCCTTGATAATGCAACCATGCATTACCCCCGCTCAGCCAGCAATTTTACTGCAATCTTTTTTTCTTCATATGTTAAAACAATTGATCTTTTTTTGCAAAATAAATCAGGCTGATCTTTATAGACTTCTCCAATTTCAAAGTAATAATACGAATTAATTTTTCTTATCCTCATAATCGCCTTGCTTTTAAAAATTGGGTCTATGTCTATTACAACTTCTTTCAGAGTTTGTTTTTTTTCTTTTTTTATTCTTTCTTTTCTTCTTTTTAATCCTTCTTTATATTTTGGACAAGAACTACATCCGACTCCATCATAAGCATAACAAACATCTCTTTTTGTAGTAATACAATGCCCTTGAGCTACTAAAAATGCTTCTTTAGGTGAACTGCATGGCCTATCAAGTATACTCATAGTTATAATTTCCCCCTTTTTAAGTTTCAAATCTATTTAATTCCTATCATTTTCCCAATGCCACGTCAACAAATACAAGGACTTGGGGGTGAAACCCCCAAGTAAAAAGCCCCGGGAAAACCGAGGCTTTAATCTTTTATCGCTTACTCCATTGCGGAGCTTTTCTTGCTTTCTTTAAACCGAACTTACGACGCTCTTTTGTGCGAGGATCTCTTTTAAGAAATCCCGCTTTCTTTAATCTTTTTCTGAATTCTGCATTAAATTTAACCAAGGCTCTAGAAATTCCTAACCGAACTGCTTCTGCCTGAGAGCTAACTCCCCCGCCAGAAGTTTTCACTGTGATTTTAAAACTTTCAGCAAGTTTCATTTTCTTGAGCGGATCTTCAATAACATTGTGCAATTCTGCTGTAGGAAAATATTTTTTAAAATCTTTATTATTAACAATAATGCCAGATTCTCCTTTATTAAAAAGCCTCACTCTGGCTATTGAAGTTTTTCTTCTGCCTATGGCTTCAAAATAAGTATTTTTTGCCGGCTTCTTTTCTTTTGTCTCCTTTGTTTTCTTGGCGGTTGTCATAAAATTATTTAATAATTAAATTTTTAATCATTATTTTTCTAAGTTTATTTTTAGGCAACATTCCATCTACGGCTTTTTTTAATAAATATTCTTTGCCCTTTTTATCAACTACTTCTTCCATTCTTAAAATTTTTAAATTTCCAGGATAAGTAGAATGCCTCATATATCTTTTTTGTTTCATTTTTTTGCCGGTAACTCTAAATTTATCGCCATTAGTAATAGTTAATTTGATATTTGGCGCAATATTAGGCATAAAATCAGGACTATTCTTCCCGCGCAAAATAGCAGCTGCCTCAGAAGCAACTCTGCCCAATGATTTTCCTTTTGCGTCTATGGTGTATTCTTTTTTCATACAAATTCTATTACTGCCATTTTGCTGGCATCTCCCTGACGGCGGGCTAATTTAATAATTCTAGTATAACCGCCTTTTCTATTTTTATATTTTGGCCCAATCTTTTCAAAAAGTTTTTTAGCAGGAGCCTCGCCTATTTTAGCGATAATCAATCTGCGATTACTCAACTTCTCTTCTCTGGCTTTAGTTAAAAGTTTTTCTATAAAAGGCCTGAGCTCTTTAGCTTTAGCTTCGGTTGTTTTTATTTTCTCGCTCTTAACCAAACTAACAGCCAGCGCCTTTAAAAGCCCTTTTCTAGCATTCTTTTTTCTTCCTAATTTTCTGCCCTTTTTCTTATGACGCATAATTATATTACTTTAATGATAATCCGTAATTTTCCAAGGCTTCTTTTATTTCTTCAACAGCCTTTTTGCCCACATCTTCTATTTCTAACAGATCTGATTCTTTTTTTCTAGCCAGCCCGCCAAGTGTCCTGATTCCAGAAATAGTAAGCGCTTTGGCTGTGCGAGAAGAAAGAGGCAAATCTTCAATTCTGGTTTTAAGAATTTCCGTATCATCTTTTTTGATTTTTTTATCTATTTCTTTGTCAGTTTCAATTTTTTCTTCTTCTAAATCTTCTTCTATCTCTGTTTCCTGAAATCCTCTGATTGACCTCAAATGACTAATCATTATTTCAATTGATTTTTCCAAAGCTTCTTTTGGGGAAACAGAACCATCAGTTTGTATGAAAAATCTTAATCTATTGTAATCAGTGCGGTCACCGACACGCATATTCTCTACTTCATAATTAACTCTTCTAATAGGCGTAAAAAGAACATCTAAATGAATCATTCCTATTTCTACTCTTTCTTTATGCAAAGCTTCTCTGGTAATATAACCCAAGCCTTTTTCTATGGTTATTTCAATTTCTAATTTTGCATCTTTGCTAGTAAGAGTCGCGATAGGCATTTCTTTGTTTAAAATTTCAACCTGAGTCGGTAATTTAATATCTTTAGCAGTAATATTTTTTATCCCCTTGACAGAAATTGTTGCTTTTTGAATTTCATCAGTATGCATTTTAAATCTTAATCTTTTAAGATTAAGAATAATATTAATAACATCTTCCTTAATGCCAGGAAGATTGGAAAACTCGTGCGAAGCTCCTTCTATTTTAACTTTAGTAATGGCAGATCCCGGCAATGATGACAATATAATTCTTCTTAAAGAATTGCCGAGCGTGTGACCATAACCGGCATAAAGCCCGTCTATTTCATAAACGCCCTTTTCACCATCTTCTTCAACAATTCTTGGCCTTAAGGGCATATTAATACTGTAATCCATATAAAAAAGTTTTTATTTAGACTTCTAATAAAAATTAACGACTATAAAATTCTATGATTGAATTTAATTGCTGATGTATTGTTGGTTCCTCTGCCAAAGATGGAACTCCAATAATTTCTCCGATTTTCTTTTCTTTATCTAAATTAATCCAAGACGGAGGATTATATTTTTTTATTTTTATATCAAGATCTTTAAAAAGACCTTTGACAGATGATTGTGGCCGGATGGCTATTTTGTCTCCAATTTTGATTCTGAGAGACGGGATATTAACTCTTCTGCCGTTGACAATTATATGGCCATGAGAAACTCCCTGCCTTGATTTAGTCCGAGAATCAAAAAAACCAGTTCTAAAAGCAGTATTATCAATACGCATTTCCAAAAAATGATAAAGTCTTAAACTTATATCTTCATTCTTTTTTTTACCGGCCTCTTTAACAAAATTGATCAGTTGTCTTTCGCTAATGCCGTAAGTTAATTTTACTTTTTGTTTGTCTCTCATTTGTAATCCATATTCAGACAAACCTCTTTTGGGATGTTTAACGATTTTTCGTGGTCGACCTTTTGTGGCCTTCCTAGCTAAAGGACACTTAGCCGAAAAACATTTTTCTCCTTTTAGAAAAAGTTTTTCATTTACCCTTATACATTTTTTGCATTTTACATCCATCATAATTTTTTATACGCGTCTTGGTTTACGCGGTTTAGGGCCATTATGCGGCACTGGTGTAACATCTTTAATTGAATTAATTTCTATACCCTTAGAAGCAAAAGTTCTGATAGCAGATTCTCTTCCAGAGCCAACACCTTTAAGAACAACGTCCACACTTTTAAGCCCTATTATTTTTGCTTTTTCAACAATTAAATCAGCAACTTTAGAAGCAGCAAAAGGAGTGCTCTTTTTTGTGCCCTTAAAACCGAGTGATCCGCTTGAGGCCCAAAGAAAAGTATTGCCTTTTTCATCACTTAAATTTATTATTGTATTATTGTAAGTTGACTGAATATTCAAAATCCCGTTCACTATTTTTTTCTTAGGGATCTTGCTTAATGAACGTTCTTTTAATCCCTGGTCAACTGACCCGCTTCCTTTTTTTGCAATTCTCTTTTTTCCCATATTAATTTTATTTCTTATCTAATTTTCTTTTACCGCTACCCATTGTTTTACGACCCTGATATGGCCTTATGGTTCTTGAATTTGTTTTAGTACGCTGTCCTTTTGTCGGCAATAATTTAATATGTCTGATACCGCGGTAACATTTTATTTCCTTTAATCTTTTTATTTCGGCTGAAATGGCTCTTCTTAAATCTCCTTCTGTTTTATTTTTTTCAACTCCTCCACGAATAGCACTAGATTCTTTTTCGGATAAATCTTTTACCTTTTTATCAATGGCAACTCCGGCTTCCTGAAGAATTTTTTGAGCCTTGGAACGACCAATACCAAAAATATATGTGAGCGCCACATCCAATCTTTTATTGTCTGGAATTGTTATTCCGGCTATTCTCATAATTATCCTTGTCTTTGTTTATGTTTTGGATTTTTTTTGCAAATAACATAAATCCGACCTCTTCTTCGGACCATTTTACAATCTCTGCAAATTTTTTTTACTGAAGTTCTAACTTTCATATTATTTAATTACATTCTTTGTATAATTCTGCCCTTTTTATCATCATAAGGACTGAATTCAACTTTTACTTTATCACCTACAAGAACTTTTATTCTATACATTCTCATTTTGCCTGAAATATAAGTAAAAACCTCTCTATTGTCTTCAAGACGAACACGAAACGTAGCATTGGGCAACGCCTCTATGACAATTCCTATAGTTGTTGTTTCAGACCTATCTGCCATTTGTATGACTTTTTTATATTAGCAGAACCAATATTTTATGTCAATACTTATCCACACAAAAGGGGTATTTTCCCTTTTCGTCTATAATATTACTTTTCCCATGCTTAAATTCTCCTTTCCTCTGCTTAAATTCTCCCAATTTAATTCACCTCCCCATTTAGATAAATTTTACGATCGTATAAAATCTCTAATTCTTTTATACTTAATTATTAAATAATTTAAATTGACGAATAAATTATTTAAGTTTAAATTCTTCTTTAAGCCACCTGTCATTTTCTATTTTTTCCACTGTCATATATAAAACATCTTTTCCTATTAAATAATACGCCTTTAACATTATAATAATTTCTTCACATTCATAGGGGTATACCCAAACACTGTTTTGAAGTTTAATAAATCCTAAATTATTTAATTCTCTGCGTAATTCATCTCTTGTTTTTCTTCTTTTTTCCTTTATGTCAAAAATAATAACACGCCATTTTTCATCCCATTTTTTAGGTTTTTTAACAACTAATTCTTGCAGTTGATATTTTAATAATTCTTTTTCACCCTTTTCAGTAAGTCGAACAAATTTTTTACCATTTTTTGTTTCAAATTTTATTAAACCCTGATTTTTTAATCTTCCTATTGTATTTTGAATGTAGTACTTTGGATTGTATTTTCTTTTTCTTCTGTCATAAAACATATCCAAACATTGCAAAGCATTTGGCGCCAAAATAATCATACTTATAATGTCTGCTGCAGCCACTGTTTTCAAAATTATTTTTGCGATTTTTATTTTTTTCTCTTTCTTCATTTTTAGATAAATTTTACGATCGTGAAAGATTTCTAAAATCTTAAATTAACAAACCTCACTTTTTAAATTATTCTTTACTCTTTAAATTATTCTTTTATTGTTTTTTATTCAGTTTTAAGAATTTCCTCAAAATGGATATGGGCTTTATTTTGGGGAATAATATGCCACCAAGAGGGCTTAAAAATAACCTCGGCTGATTCAATGGCTGAATAATTTTTAAAAACTAAGCCGTAATCACTGCCACTTAATCCTGAAAGATCGTTTAGTAATGTTTCTTCGTCAACTTTCCAAACAAAATGCGCACTTCCTTTCAATCCAAAATTTATCTCCGTATTCTCCTGATTATCGCTTAACAAATTAAATTTGAGTTTTTCCAAATCAACAATTTTAATTTTATTAATCATATCTTGATTAAAATATCTTTTAATAATTTCTTTTGACAAATTTTCATTCTTTATTAAGAATCCTACTCCTATTCCATTTTGACTAAAAACAAATTCTTTGCCAATATCACCTTTTTGAGGATTATCAATATTTTCAGAAGAACTAATAATTAATCCATTGCTAAAAAAAATATAGCCACTAGGCTTTTGTTTAGAAATATTTTCTGAAAGATAATTTTTTATTTTATTCTCCAATTCTTCGTTTGCCTTTTTAATATCGCCCTCTGCAAGAAAAGCTGAAGCATTCTTAGATCCACCAATCATTTTTGTTTTTGAACGAGCGTAAATTTTTTCATAGCGAGGATCACCCTTGAATCCAGGAATAGTGAAATCTGCCAATCCAATATTGTATTCTTCGCCGGGCTGATCTGCATAAACGGTTGTTTCCACTGATCCTCCGCCTGGCACAGTAATTTTGTCTTTAATGCGATAAATTTTACCATCTAGCGTTTCAAAGCGCGTATTAGCAATAAGAAGTTGAGCAACTGAACTATAAGTATTATAAACAACGATCTGACCACTGGCTTTCTGGCCGTCAGAATTGACACCAGTAGCTGTTATTGCCTGACTTTGATGATATTCCATCTGAACTATTTCAAACGGCAATTTTCCCGAAACAGCGCCGCGTTCTGCCCTTAAATTCAAATCAACATTTACAAACTCTTGAACTGGTGTAATTTTAACCAATATTGAAGAAAAAAGATTAATTCCAAAATTCAAAATAACAAGAAAAATTACAATACATAAAATCCAAAGGAATATCTTAAACCAAAAACCATGTTTTTTTTGAGACGTTATCTCTTCTTTTGTTTCAATCTCCGATTTTTGAATTCTTTTTGCAGTCCTGATTGTTTCTCGAGGAATCTTATTTTTTTTAATAATATCGTTGATTATAATTTTTGACATATATTTATAATTTTTTATTTATAAAAATAAAGATGATCTTTATTAAGTTTGTGCGCATCATCTTCGCCACAAGCCCCGGTAATCATTTTTATTTCTTCTGTACAATTTTTAATAAAATTAGCCACCTTTTTAGATGCTTCTTCAATATCTAAATTTTTTCTTAATTCTGGATCCTGAGTGGCAATACCCTTAGGACATTTCCCTTGATAACAAAGCTGGCAATAAATACATCCCATTGCTATTAACAAAGAAGTCCCTAAAAAAACAGCATCAGCCCCCAAGGCAAGCGCTTTAGCGATATCAGAACCTTTCCCAAAACCTCCAGCTATCCATAATTCTTGCCTGGCGCCAATTTTATCCAGCGCCTTTCTTGCTTCAATCAAAGCGATAACAGAAGGGATCCCTACATCGTCCAACATCACTTTTGGCGCCGCAGCTGTACCGCCCTCAATACCGTCAATAGCTATAATATCCGGATCAGCCTTAACCGCGATTTCAATATCTTTTTTAATATTGCCAGCGGCAAATTTTATAATTACTGGAACACCACCAGTAATTTTTCTTATCCATTGCACTTTTTCTTTAAGGTCTTCCGGATTTTTAATATCAGGATGATAAGCTGGCGAGTGAACATCTTTGCCAAATTCAATCTTTCTAACTTTGGCAATTTCTTCTGTCACTTTGCTGGCCGGCAAAAGACCTCCTTGACCGCCCTTAGCTCCTTGTCCTATTTTTATTTCAATTGCATCAGCTTTTTTTAATATTTCTTCAGTAATTCCAAAACGTCCAGTTGAATATTGAATGATAAGTTTTTTTGCAAATTTTCTTTCTTCTTCTAACATTCCCCCCTCGCCTGTATTGGCCATCGTGCCTGCTAAAGTAGAAGCCTTAGCTAAAATAATTTTTGCTTCCTTGCTTAAAGCGCCAAAACTCATGCCAGCGATTAAAATCGGAGTTTCTAGCTCAATTGGTTTTTTGCTATTTTCCCCGATAATCGTTTTTGAGCTTATCTTATCTTTAAAATAATCAACCGGTTTTTTTGACAACTGAGCAGGCATAAAAACAATATCATCAAAAGAAATTTTTCCGGTTTTATTAGACCGGCCCCCAGAAACGGGAACTTTTTCAGTTCTGTCTTGAATTTCTTTTTTCCAATTGCTATCCATAACTTATTATAAAAATTTATCAGCAAAAATTGATTCTAGCATTAAAAAAACATCATTATCTACATTAATATTTCTTTTAAAAATAAAGTGATCCTTCAAGGCTTCAGCAGAAATTCTTTCCAATTCAAAAGGTTTAGACAAAATAGTAAATTTGGCAAGCGATTCATTTTTTACGCCCTGAACAAATTCTTCAAAAACACTCGTGTTGCTAACCACTAGAATTTTTTTAGGCAACGGTAATTCCCGAGAAAGTTCTTGCATGGTTTTTTCTAAATAATCATTCCATTCTTTTTTAGCAAATTCAATAATAGGAATTAACTTTTCTAAAATTGCCGGAGAAATTTGATTGTTTTGATAACTATTTAATATGGAAATTGCGTCATCAACAAAAGTTTTAAAAGCACTGGCTACTTTTCTTATTAAAAAGTTTTTCCCGCGCGGGAAAGAAATAGTTTCTTCTAATACATTTCTGCGAACCAAAGAAATATCACTGGTTTCTCCGCCGATGTCCAAAAATAAAAAACCCTCGTCAATCTTGTCTAAATTTTTAAGGATACTAAAAATAATAAAAGGCATTGTTCTAAACTCAATCGTTACATCGCCAAAATTTTTAAGAAAAGATTCTTGTAAAGTTTTTTTTATACTATTGTCAATCAAACTCATATGCACATAGGCGCTAAATCTTTTAGTCCATTTATCAAATGGATTTTCCACATTATAACCATTTAGAGAAGTGCGCATAATTTTATATTCCACTAGTTCAACATTTTCTTTTAAACTTGCTATCTGAGTTTGGCCCTGTATTTTAAAAGTTTTTATTTCATTTTCTATAATTTTATCAAGGAAGGTTTTATCTATTTTAAATTTTTCATTCTTTTTTACTTTTATAACCCGTGTTTGAGAAATAACCCAGAGATGAGAAAAAGCGCAAAGTACCTTATCAGGTCCCTTGGGATAATCTTTAAGAAGCTGGGACATTACTTTATTTAAAGAATTAACAGCGCAACGCCAAAATGCCTGGAAATCAACATCCATTAAAAAATTTATGGGCACCCTTGTGCTGGTAATTATTTCTTGTCCTGATTTAGCAGTTTTTTTAATCAACATTCCGCCAACCGAAGCGCTACCTAAATCTATGACAGCAATTATTTCTTCTTTTTTTCTTCCACCTAAAAGAGCCATTAAATATATTATAGCAAATATTAAGAGTTTTCCACAATTGCCTTAATCCTGCGCACGCCAGCTGAACTGGCTTCTTCTTTTATAATTTTAAAATCACCAATCTCGCCAGTATTTTCAACATGAGGTCCTCCGCAAATTTCCTTACTAAAAGACCCTATTGAGTACACTTTTACTTTATCACCATCTGCCTGCCGGCAGGCAAGATATTTTTGCTCAAAAGATCCTAAAGCGCCTTTTTGTTTTGCTTCCTCTAAATTCATTTCTTCACAGGATACTGGCAAATTTTCTTTAATTTTTTCATTAACTATATCTTCAACTTTTTTAATTTCTTCTTCAGTCATTTTTTGCGAATGAGAAAAATCAAAACGCATGCGCTCGGAATCAATATTACTTCCCTTTTGCTCAACATGATTTCCTAAAATATGACGCAGGGCTGACAAAAGCAGATGTGTTGCTGTATGATATTTTTTTGATTGCTCGCCAGAATCAGCCAATCCGCCCTTAAACATGCCGACAGATGCGGTTTTAGAAAGTTCCTGATGGAGATTAAACTCTTCTTTAAATTCTGTTTCATTTATTTCTATTCCTTTTTCTGTTGCTATCTCTTTTGTCATTTCAAAAGGAAAACCATAAGTTTGATACAAGTTAAAAGCATCTTTACCAGTAATTTCTTTTAATTTATTGAATTCTTTTATGCCTTGGTCTAAAGTTTTTCTAAATTTTTCATCTTCTTTTTCTAATTCATTCATAATTTCTAATTCATTATTCAATAGTTCAGGATATTGCTCTTTATAAATATCTATTACAGATTCGGCTATTTTATTTATAAAAAATTTTTCAATACCTAATAATTTTCCATGTCTTATTGCCCTTCTTATTAATCTTCTTAACACATAACCACGGCCGGTATTTGACGGCTCTACTTCATCAGAAATTATAAAAACCGCAGCCTTAATATGATCAGCAATAATTCTTTTTGACCTAAGGACATCCGATGTCCCGTTGGACATCAAATGTCCAAGCTCATCAATTTTTCTCATGATCGGCAAAAATAAATCGGTCTCATAAACAGTTGAAACATCCTGCATGACCATGGCGATTCTTTCCAACCCCATTCCAGTATCAACATTTTTTTGTTTTAAAGGTTCGTAGCGTCCTTCTGCTATTTTATTATATTGCATAAAAACATCATTCCAGATTTCCAGCCAGTTATTATCATTAGGATCAAATGTTTCCGGAGCTTTTTCTGAATTACCCATCCAATAAAACATTTCCGTATCAGGCCCGCAAGGCCCTGTTGCGCCAGGAGAATCCCACCAATTATTTTCTTTAGGAAGTTTAGCAATTCTTTTTTTAGAAAGTCCGGTTTTTTCCCAAATTTCGTAAGATTCCTCATCAAAAGGAGCATTATCATCTCCTTGAAAAACAGAAACTGCAATTTTATCAGGATCAAGTCCCAGCCAATTAGGAGCAGTTAAAAATTTCCAACTCCATTCAATAGCCTCTTTTTTAAAATAAGATCCAAATGACCAATTTCCCAGCATTTCAAAAAAAGTAAGATGACTAATGTCGCCTACTTCATCAATATCAACTGTTCTGATACATTTTTGAACATTAGCAATTTTGTTTCCGCCCGGATGTTTTTCTCCCAAAAGATATGGCACTAGAGGATGCATGCCAGCCGTTGTAAAAAGCACGGTTGGATCAGTTTCGCTTGGAATCAAAGAAGCTGAAGAAATCACAGTATGCCCTTTTTCTGTAAAAAACTCTAAAAATTTATCTCTGATTTCCCTTGATATCATAAAATTACAATAACATAAATCACATCTTTTTAGAATATTTTTTAATTAATTTTTGAGCTTCTTCAATTATTCCCTGATTAATTTTTCTTCCCCTTATTAAAACGCTCGGACCGGGAAAATCTGGTCTTAATAAAATATCGTTTTTTTGTTTTAATTTTTTTAATCTGTTATTTTCGTCTTTATTTTTACCAACAATAATTAAATTTTTATCAAACCAAAAATGACGGCTGAATTTCAATAAAACAAAATCTGAAACAACAATATCATCTGCTCCAAAATTTTCCATCATTAATTTTAAACGATGGCCAAATTCTTTGTCAGTTAAAAGACAACCTCCAGCTGGTGAGGGATAATATTTTATTTTCAATTTTTTTGCCAATTCAATCTGCCTCTTCCTGCCCTTACCGCTAAAATTAAAAAGTTTTTCTCTATTAACTAAACCTGAATTTTCAACTTCTGTTGGTTTTAATAATCCAGCGCTTAATGGCCTTGACAGTTTTCCTTTTATGCCAGAATGTTCTTCGATATTTTTCAAGGCATTTTTGTTTTGAGAAAATCCTCTTTGCCCCAAAACTTCTCCGGTAGCTAAAAAATCATATTTGCCTTTTTTCATAATTTCTCCTGCCTTTTTAACCATTAATAAATGGCAGTCAGCGCATGGATTCATAGCGCGTCCATAACCGTATTTTGGGTTTTTTACAATCTGCCAATGATATTGAGGAAATTTATTTTTTATGATTTTTAATTTTATATTATTTTCTTCGGCTGATTTTTTAGCCTGTTCACTATCAAAAAAATAGCTGGCAAAATTCACCGCAGTCACATCAATCCCCTGTTCCTCTAAAACTTTAACAGCTAAAATAGAATCCAACCCGCCAGAAAATAAAACCAAAGCCCTTACTTTTTTCATATAATTATTCCGCCACCGATTAATTCTTGACCCTTATAAATGACTAGTGATTGCCCCGAGGTTACAGCTCTTTGAGGTTTATTAAAAGTTACAAAATAGTTTTTAGAATTTTCAATTTTTAATTTACAATTTTCAAGTGGCTGGCGGTAACGGATACGGGCTTTTAACAACTTGGACATTAAATGTCCACTTGGACATTTAATGTCCAAGTTCGGCGCTTTACCAGATATCCAATTTACATTTTTTATTTTTACTTCTTTTTTCCAGTATTTTTTTTCTTCAACCAGACTAGCAATTATTAATAAATTTCTTTTTCTATTTTTAGCTACAATATAATACGGAATTGGTAATCCTCCCAAATCTATTCTCTGGCCAATAGTATAAAACGGCAAACCGCAATGAGTTCCATAAATTTTACTATGACTATCAACAATTTTGCCCAACTTTATTTTTTTTAGATTTTTTCTCAAATAATTATTATGATCTCCTTTTAAAAAACAAATATCCTGACTTTCTTTTTTTAAATAAGGCAGTTTCCAATTATCAGCCATTTTTTTAACCTGTTCTTTGATTAAATTTCCTAATGGGAAAATTGTCCTGCTTAAAATTTTCTGATTAAGATTATATAAAAAATAACTCTGATCTTTCGTTTTATCTTTTGCCAGTAGTAATTTTACAAAGGTTAAACCTTTGTGGGGCTTTGTGTAGTGTCCGGTCGCAATATAATTAATCTTCATTTTATTCGCCAAGCTCAAAAGATTTTCAAATTTAATTTTTTTATTGCAAACCACGCAAGGATTAGGCGTATTGCCTTTTTTAAATTCACTTAAAAACTTATTTATAACCATTTTTTTAAACTGGTTGCGCAGATTTATTTTTTTTAAAGGAATGCCAATTTTTTTAGCCGTTTTTTCAGCGCTTTTTAAAGATGCTTGACAATTAATCTGCCCCAAATCAAAAAATACTCCGGTTAAATTATAACCTTCTTTTTTTAATAAATAAGCAGCAACAGAACTATCCACTCCGCCACTCATAGCTATCAAAACTTTTTTATTTTTCATAGATTTTAAAATTTATGAAAAAAATTAGAAATAAAAAGAGATCTATTCAATAATATCTATCGTTTTAACAATAACATCTTCTATGGGATGATCTTCTTTTGCCTTATCTGTTTTAATATTTTCAATTTTATCTACCACATCCATGCCTTCTATAACCTTGCCAAAAACTGTATGGAGACCATCTAGCCAAGGAGCAGTGCCAGTTGTAACTATAAAAAACTGACTGCCATTAGTATTGGGTCCGGCATTAGCCATAGCAATAACTCCGCGAACAACTTTATAAGAATTAATTTCATCATCAAAAACATAACCTGGCCCACCGCGTCCATCATCTGACCAATCATCATTCTTGCTATTAGGATCACCGCCTTGAATCATAAAATCTTTTATCACACGATGAAATTTTGTATTTTTATAAAAACCCGATTTTGCAAGATTAACAAAATTTTCTATTGTTTTAGGCGCATCATTGCTAAAAAGCTCCAGTTTTATTTGGCCATAATTAGTTTCCATCTCAGCAATAACATTGCCTGAAGAAATAACTTTTTTTATTTCTAAAGAAGCCATTAATTTCTTTTGTTCGTCCTCAAAATTTGAAAAAGCGCGCATAAATATTAAAGAAAAAATTAAAATTGATAAAGCAAAAATAATCCAGTGAATTTGATTTTTATTTATAGTATTCATAAATAATATTATATAATATTATTTATGAATAACAAAACGGAAAATCATCTATCCTATTTTATCCGTCTTCTTTTTTCAGCCCTTTCTACCCTTTCTTCATTCATGCCAAAATGATGAGCGATTTCATGCCAAACAGTATTTTTTACTATTTCTTTTACATCATTATCATTATTGGCTTGTTCTTCAATTGATTTTTTAAAAATGGTAATTTTGTCCGGCGGATGACTATAATAAACACCCCTAGAAGATTGCGGGATACCTTCATAAAGACCGAAAAGAGCCCATTGTGGACATAAGTTTATCTTTTTGATTTGCTCGCTGCTAGGCTCATCTTCTATAACAATAGCCACATTGCTTAATTTTTCTAAAAATTTTTCCGGAATAGCATTGATTCCTTCTGTTACCATTTGTTCAAATTTCCCTTGATCCATGATTATAAAAGTTTATCACCTTGAAAAAATTATTCAATCTGCTATAAAGAAACTAGAACATTAAAAAGGGGGTGAGATGAAACGTTATAGTTATTCTGTTTTTTTCTTAATTCTTTCAATTTTCTTTTTCTATGTTTGGTTTTTTAATCTGAATCAAAAATTTGAATTTAATATTTCAGCTGTTTCTGGCAATAGTATGGAGCCAGGGATAAAAAATGGGGATTTGGCTATTTTAAAAAAAACAACACCCAAAGAAATAGAAGTTGGAAATATTGTCGCGATTAATACTGGACCGGATTCTCTTATTCATCGTGTCAAAGAAAAACTAGGAAAAGATGGTTATTATCTTATTACTAAGGGAGATAATAATGAGAATGATGATCAAATAATTGCGACATACCAAGCTGAATGGTTATTTTTAATGAATATACCGTTGTTGGGATATTTATTTTCTATAAATTTTTTAGAAAAACCTCTTATCTTTTTTTTAATAACGATGACATCAATTTTATCTGGCTTAATTGTGGCCAATAAAAAATTGTAAAAAAGAAAAAGTCCGACGGATTAACCGCCGGACTATTTCATTTTTGAAAAATTTTTCAGATTATGCTCTTTTTAATTTTCCCAGCATTACTAATATATACACAGAAGCCAAACCAACTAAAATATAAACAATTGATGAAAGAAGAGATCCTACTCCGAAAATAGCATCAACAATGTTTAAATTTATTACACCAACCAATCCCCAATTCAAACCGCCAACAATCATAAGAATTAAAGAGATTAAATCTAGCGCGTTTAATTTATTCATTTTATTAAAATTCATTCAATATTAAAGACCCGACCTTTGATATTTATTTTACCATTAATTTAAATGGGCAGACCTGAAACTGTGGATTACCCAAAAAACTGTTTTTTAACGCAAATATTTGTTTTTATTAACTTTATGTTCTTCAAAATTTTTGGCAAAATGAATATTCCCCTCTTTGTCAGACAAATAGTAAAAATAAGAAGAATCAATCGGCCGAAGCGTTGCTTCTATGCTTTCCAAACCAGGATTACAAATAGGAGTCGGCGGTAAACCTTTATTAGTATAAGTATTATATTGCGAATCAATTTTTAAATCATCCAAAGTAAGTTCAGCGCTTGTTTTTCCTAATAAATAAACAAAAATAGCGTCTACCTGCAAGGGCATACCCTTTCCTATTCTTTTCCAAAGAATGCCTGAAACAATTTTCTTGTCATCAAAATTAGATACTTCCTTTTCAATTAAAGAAGCCATGGTAATAATTTCATTAAGATTGTGATTATTTTTTTCGATTTCTTCCTTTAAACTATTTATTTTTTCTTCAAAATTTATTTTCATAATTTTAACAACTCCAGTAGCATCAATACTGGGTAAAACAAAATAGGTATCAGGGAAAAGATAACCTTCTAATGAAGGGTCTTTAGTAATAAGATAAAATTCTTCTTCTTTAAAATTATTAAAATCTTTAAAAATATTAACAATATCTTTTAAGGCTGCTCCTTCAGTAATGGTTATTTTTTTCTGACGCAATCCGTAATTGCCATCGCCTAATCTTTTAATTACTTCTACAACGGATATCGGTTTTTCAAAAAAATATTCTCCTGATTTAATCTTTTTCTCAATTCCCATTATTTTAGATAGTAAGACAAAAATTGTACACGATCTAATAACATTGCCTTTCTTTAAAGCTTCTCCTGCCTGAAGCACTGATAATCCGTCTTCAATCTGCACAAAACCGTTTACAGGAAAATCTTTAGGCGCTGGGAAACTTATCCAATAAAAAAATAAGATGAAAAGAATTAAAATAATTGAAAAATCAAAAAGGTTTCGATATTTAAAATTCATATCTAAATAGGAAGATTTGTTGGTGGTTCGCTCTTCTTTGCCTCAATTCTGCTAAAAGTCGGGGTTTCTGATACTCGACCAGGAAAATGATAAATCGTTGCCAATTCTTCTGTGTTTAAAACAAAAGGCATTTTGGGATAAGGCATATAAAAATATGAGCGCATACGATAAGCATTAATCATTTTTAATTTCATTTTGGCTTCCCTTTTCTTTTTTAAAAAATAGTCAACAGAAGTTGAGTTGGCCGGCTCAAAGCCGTTAAGGTTAACGGCATTGTACTGTTTCATTGTGCCTATCATTGATGGGATATTAATAGGATTAAAACTTTCATTATTAGCCAGATAAAGTATTCGAATACCAGTATCAAAACCAAGCTTAGAAACATCTCTTTCAATTGCTTTTATTGTTTCCACTTCTCCGGACGACAATTTTCTGTTATGCTCGCCTTCTTTTAATACCTTATCTCTTTCCATTAATTTATCCACAAGTTTTTTTCCTTCTTCCTTCCAATCTTTTTTTGTAGCCCTGACTAAAATTTGAAACCAAATTTGTTCTCCTTGTTTTAAAGATCCGAGGAGCTCCACAAAAGCGGTGATTGGATCTGTCTTCTGCTCCTCTTTCACAAGCGCCTCATGCAGTCCATAATCAACATATGTTCTAATCGGATAAGCATCTTCGGCAGTAAGAACGAATTCCGTGCCAAAACAACCCCATTTAATGCCGAGATCTTCTAATGGGAATGTAGCTTTAGTATAATCTTCTGCTTCAACAATTTCAGCATCAGGATATTGAGCATATAATTGAGCTTCTATTAAATTTCGGAAAAATTTTTGTGTATAAATAAAAAAATGAACCTCACCATTAATTCCCACGATTTCCAAACTAAACCAAACCCTTAAAAATCCTTGCCAATATTTTTCCAGCATATTGCCATCCTTGGTTATATGCAAAGAATTTAAAAATACCTCCATGGCGCGCGGAGTTTTTGTTATTTCACGAGGTAATTTTACTTCTAAAAGTATCCAGCTAAGTCCGTAGAGAAATTTTGATCTGGCATAATAAACCCAAAGATTCCCAAAAATGGCAATTAAAAAAATAGGTAGCCACCATATATAACTGGCTAAAATGAATTCCCAAATCTTAAAAAAGATATCCTGAATAAATAAAGGGACAGGTAAAGACATAAATAAATTATGCGATTGAATATGCGCCGTCCTTGTTTCTTTTAAAATACTTCCTATTTTGCAAATTAACAAGAATTGTATTCTCTTTTACATAACGCTCCTTTAAAACTTTTTTGATTATTTCTTCTTTAGTTAAATTTTTAGATGATTTTAAAATATTTTTGATTATGTCGCGAACCGTGCCAGAACTATATCCCCAGTCTTTCAAAGCATAAATTCCTCTGCCAACTAAAATGAATCTAGGATCTTTTATCAATTCATTATGAACCGTGGCTGGATGAGCTTCTTTAGAAAAAGTGCTGGAAATTGAATTAGCCACTTCGGTAAAATGCAATGGTGAACCGCTTTTTCTAAAAATAAGAAAAGCTAAATCTCGCACACCTCTTGGTCTTATATTTTCTGAAGAAATTGGACCCCATTCGCCCAAAGCATTGCGGTCTATTAATTTTGAAATTCTTAACCAAGAAAAAATCATTTCTTCTAATATTTTTTCTTTCAGATTTTCTTTTGCATATTCCTGAGTTAAAGCAACAATATCTTTTTCCGGCATCAATTCTTCTTTTTCTATATCTTTATACAGTTTTCTTAAAATATTATGAATTATTTCAGATCTTTCCTCATCAATAGTCCAACGATGATAAAATTCTTCATCTTCTTTCAATTTCTTAAAATCATCTCCCAAGACAAGCAAAAAATGAAGATGATTGCGCGCGGAAATATCTTTTGCCAAGGTTTCTAAAATTTCTTTTTCAGACAAAAGAATTCCTTTTTGATAAATAGCATTTTTTAATTCTGCAAAAGCATCCGTAGCGCGTTCAAAATTATCATTCTGTCTTATAGATTTCAAGGCAAAATTTTCCAACTGCCTTATCCTTTCACGAGTAATCCCATAAGTTTGGCCAATAGCTTCCAGGGTTTTTCTTTCGTCTGACTGACCAATACCAAAACGCTGGAAAATAATATCCCTTGTTCTGTCATTTAATGGCATTGTAAGAATTTTGGTGACTGATTTTGGGTTAAAAGAAAGCTGCAGCATTTTTATTATATAACTATGTTTATTAATTTATTAGGTATAAATATTGTTTTTTTAACGGCTTTATTGCCTATCCACTTTTTAACATTTTCCCTTTTCAATGTCAAGACCTTTGCTTCCTTTTCTTTTATACCAACTGATACTTCAAAAATATCCCTCATTTTACCATTTATTTGTATAACTAATTTAACTTTTTCCTCCTTTATTTTCTTAGAATCATATTTGGGCCATGTGGATAAAAAAATTGATTTTTTGTGTCCTAAACTTTGCCATAATTCTTCCGCCAGATGCGGAGCAAAAGGAGCAATTAAATGAATTATCAATTTCCAATTTTTAACTTCTAATGCTGGCTGTTTTTCCATTTCATTAACCAATATCATTAAAGAGCTGATGGCAGTATTAAATTTAAAATTTTCAATGTCTTCCGTCACTTTTTTAATAGTTTTATGCAACACAAAGGTTAAACCTTTGTGAGGAACATTGGGTTTAACCTTGTCCGCTAATTTCCAAACTTTTTCTAGGAATCTTTTTATGCCCATAATACCGGTTGGATTCCACGGGCCTCCTTGCGAGTATTCCGCCATAAAACATAGATACATCCGTACGACATCCGCCCCAAAATTTTTCACTAATTCATCAGGATCAATAACATTGCCTCGTGATTTTGACATTTTTTGACCATCAGGACCTAAAATAATTCCTTGATGTCTTAAAGACATAAAAGGTTCTTTGAAATCTACATAGCCAAAATCTTTTAAGGCTTTTGTAAAAAATCTTGAATAAAGAAGATGAAGAACAGTATGTTCTGCCCCGCCAACATACATATTAACCGGCAACCACCGCTTAAAGGCTTTCTGATATTTAGAAATTGGAAATTGGAAATTGGAAATTCCTCGCATAACATATGCAAGATAATACCAAGAAGAGCAAACAAAAGTATCCATTGTATCTGTTTCTCTTTCAGCCGGCCCATTACACTTGGGACATTTAATATTAATAAAATTTTTTGAATGAGCCAGTGGTGATTTACCTTCTTCTGTTGGTAAATAATTTTTAACCTTAGGCAATAAAACTGGCAAATCTTTTTCAGGCACTGTTACTATTCCACATTTAGGACAATAAATAATAGGGATCGGAGATCCCCAATATCTTTGCCTGGAAACAAGCCAATCGCGTAATTTATATTTAACAGTTCTTTTGCCTAATTTCTTTTTTTCAAGCCATTTTCCCATTTCTTTTCTGGCTTTTTCTGATAATAAGCCTGTGAACTTGCCAGAATTAACAAGAATCCCATCCTCTGTAAATAATTTATCTTCAGGCTTGCCCCCACTGACTGATTGTTTTATTTTAAGATCATATTTTCTAGCAAATTCAAAATCTCTTTCATCATGCGCCGGCACAGCCATAACCGCGCCTGTGCCATAATGACCCAAAACATAATCAGCTGTAAAAACTGGCACTTCTTCATTATCAAAAGGATTTACAGCCATAACACCTTCTAATTTAACTCCGGTTTTGTCTTTTTCTAATTCCGCTCTCTGTAATTCTGATTTTCTTTTAGCATCATCTATATACTTAGTAACTTCGTTATAATTTTCAATTTTTTCCGCCAGCTGGCGGATTAATTCATGCTCTGGAGCTAAAACTACATAGGTACAACCAAAAATTGTATCAACTCTTGTGGTAAAAACATCAATTGAAAATTGAGAATTAGAAATTTTAAATTTTATTAATGCGCCTTCTGATCTGCCAATCCAATTTTTTTGCATTATTTTTGTTTTTTCTGGCCAATCAACTTTATCTATATCTTTTAATAATTTATCTGCATACTTAGTAATTTTAAAAAGCCATTGTTCTATATTTCTTTGAACAACTTCTGCTTCACATCTCTCGCATTTTCCATTTACGACTTGTTCATTAGCTAAAACAGTATGACATTTGGGACACCAATTAGCTGCTGCTTTTTTCTTATAAGCCAGCTCGTGTTTATACAATTGCAAAAACATCCATTGGGTCCATTTATAATATTCAGGATCAGAAGTAATAATTTTTCTGTTCCAATCGTACATATTACCCATGCTTTTTAGTTGACTAGTCATGGTCTCAATATTTTTATAAGTCCAATCTTTAGGATGAATGCCTCTTTTAATAGCTGCGTTTTCAGCTGGCAACCCAAAAGCATCAAAGCCCATTGGCGACATAACATTAAAACCCTGCATCATTTTAGTACGCGCATAAACATCAGCTGGAGCAAAATTATACCAATGGCCAATGTGCAGATCGCCTGAAGGATACGGAAACATTACAAGATGATAAAAATTCTTTTTTCCTCTTACAAAATCTTTAGAATTATAAATCTTGTCTTTCTTCCATTTTTCCTGCCATTTTTTTTCAATTTTTTTGAAATTATATGATTTCATAATTATTGTTTAATTATTTGTTCTTCTTGAATTACTGGCTCTGGCTCAAGAACATTTAGGCTGAACTTAATACTGGATGGCTCAATTTTAACAACAGAAAAATCTGAAGGTTTTTTTATATCCTCCTTGCTTATTAATAATTTATGCGGTCCCAGATTAAGACTGGCAAGATTTAAAGAAGCCCTCACAGACGCTGAATCAAGTAATTTAAAATCTTTTTCATATCCGGATAAAGTTATTATTATTTCTGAATCGCTTAAATCTTCTAAAATAAAATTATTAGAAAGATTGCGAAATTCAATCGATGCAAGATAATTTTTTTGAATTATAGTTGGTTGATAATTAATAACTGACCAAAAAGTCAGGGCGATACCCAAAGATAAACATATCGGAATAATGTTTTTACTTATTATTTTTTTATAACTTTTTGTTTTTTTCTCCGGAAATTTTTCATTAAAAAAATTTCTGATTTCGTTTTCCAGTTGTTTAATATTGTCAATATTTTTAATTTTTCCATTGCGCGCCAAAGAAATAATTCCCCTTTCTTCAGAAACAACCAAACAAAGAGCATCAGATTTTTCTGAAATACCGAGAGCGGCTCGATG
>JAHIER010000056.1 GCA_018901555.1 Patescibacteria group bacterium | reverse complement strand
TCTCAAGGCAGATTTTGATATTTTTCTTGTGGCGAATGATAAATATAATCTTTACCCAGAAATTGCAGAAAAATCGGAAATGAAAATAGTAAATCAGTTTAAGCGACCTGTGTTGAACCGAACAGAGCGAGATCGAAATCCGTATTCAGAAATTATATTTCATTTTAAAATAAAATAATCATATGGCTTTATCTAAAAAAACAAAAATTGAGGTTTATCAATTTCTCAAAGAGAAAATTTTAAGGAAGATTAAGGATTATGATTTAAGCGATGAGGATTCAGCAAAACCTTTTCAATATGCTCTTTTCACAAAGAAGGGTTACTTAGCAAAAGGATTTATACATGGTTGCGAAACAGCACTTGGTAGTTGGCACGAATCAGTTGCAAAAATCATTGCCAAAGAAAATTTTAAGGTAGCAAAAAAATTACAAGGAACAGAGAAATTGCATGGTAAAATTACAAACGAAGCACAGCGAACATTTGAGAATATACTCAGCGATCTCGATAGTGTTAAGCGAGAGCCAAATCATAAAAAAGAGTCAGAAGAAATTTATATTGCAAGTCAGGGCAACAAAAATTCGATTAATAGAATTCAAACTGTTGACCTTTATCTTGAACGAGATAATGGCGAAGAAGTATATTTCGAGATAAAAGGACCTAAGCCAAATAAAAATGAAATGAGGGCTGCAAAAAGAGATCTTTTAGAGATTTACGCGATGAAAGCAAAAGATGGTAAAAAGGTCAAAGTGTTTTTAGGCATGTATTATAATCCTTATGCACCGCAAGAATACCAGCGATGGACATGTATTAAATTTTTCGACAAAGGTAATGATTTCCTTATTGGAAAAGATTTTTGGGATTATTTTGGTGGGGTTGGTACATTTGAGGATTTGATCAAAATTTATGAAGAAGTTGGGGAAGAAATAAGACCAGAGTTAGAAAAGAAATTTAAAAAGATAATTGAAACAAAAATAGATTAAAAAAAATAATAATGGATCAAGATATTCAATCACAATTAGATAGAGCAAATGAATTATTGCAAGATTTAGAAAAAGCTTGTAATGATGATTTTCGTCAAAAAATATTCGAACTTTGTCCAACAAACACCGCTAGTGGAAAAAATAATAAAATTATGCTAAAAATAATAACATCAATGCGCGATTAGCTCAGTGGTAGAGTGTTTCGTTGACATCGAAAAGGCCGCAGGTTCGATCCCTGCATCGCGCACTTGGCCACTAATTCAATAAATAATGAATAAAAAATTTAATAATTCAATTTTTGTTTATTTAATTTCCGGAGGAATTGTCGCTTCTTTTGTTTTTATTGGTTCAAACATGCTTTTTAAAAATACTGATTCAATAAAATACAGCGCATCCGTGGCGGATTCTCAAGCCACGCCAGAACCGGAAAAACCAACTCATCTTCAAACGCCCGATTATGTGCGCGGAATTTATATGACTAGCTGGGTAGCTTCCACGCGCGACTGGAGAACCAGTTTAGTAAAAATGATTGAGGAAACAGAAATTAATTCTATTGTTATTGATGTTAAAGATTATACTGGCAAAATTGCTTTTGAAGTTTCTGACCCTGAAATTAAAAAATATAATTCTGATGAAAAAAGAATTGATGATATTAAAGATTTTATAAAATCTCTTCATGAAAAAAATATTTATGTTATTGCCCGCATCGCAGTTTTTCAGGACCCATATATGGTTAAAATGCGTCCTGACTTGGCAATAAAAACTAAAACTGGAGAAGTTTGGAAAGATAAAAAAGGTTTAACTTGGATTGATCCATGCGCTAAGGAATATTGGGATTACATTATTCGCGTGTCTAAGGAAACAGAGAAAGTCGGTTTTGATGAATTGAATTTTGATTATATACGTTTTGCTTCTGATGGAAATATGCAAAACATTAATTATACTTTTTGCGATCCAACCGTAGCAAAAGCCGATGCTTTAGAAAATTTTTTCAAATATCTTTCAGAAAATTTAAAAGAATTGGGAATTCCTATATCAGCTGATTTGTTTGGCATGGTGACAACTAATACTGATGATTTAAATATTGGACAAGTTTTAGAAAAAACCGCGCCGTATTTTAATTACATTTGCCCCATGGTTTATCCATCGCATTATCCGCCGACTTATAATGGCTTTAAAAATCCTGCTGATCATCCTTATGAAGTTATAAAACTTGCGATGGACACCGCTTCGCAAAGATTGATTAACGCCAGTTCCACTCCAAACCAGCTTCGGCCGTGGCTTCAGGATTTTGATTTGGGCGCTGTTTACGATGCTTCCATGGTGCGCAAAGAAAAACAGGCAGTTTATGATGCGGGGCTGAATAGCTGGTTGATGTGGGATCCTTCAAACAAATATACTCGCGATGCGCTTGACAGATAACTAGTTTTCGTATATAATATAAACAGAATCATTGAAAAATTCCGCTTGAGCGGGATTAAATATCAAATTTTAAGGAGGAACTAACTATGAGTAAGCCGGTATCAATTAACCGCAGCCAGCCATTTGATCCAGAAAAATTTCTTGGAGAGGGCTGGAAAATTGCAGAGCAGGATGAAAGATCGCTCGCGTTAGATGAAATTGATCTAACCAAAATTCAGTTTGAAACTTGTCTCAAACCTAATGAGAGCAGAATAACAGGCGAGGAAAAACTAAAACGCCTTAAAAAAGACGGACACATTCGCCTTGACGCCAAAATTTTTCAAACTCTTTGGGAAAATCAACATTTAATTCCTGAAAAATGGAAAGAGAAGATAAACAACAATATCTGTTTTATCTTCTTTGATGGAACAGTTCTGCAGGGTCCGGGTGGCGATCGCAACGTGCTCTTCCTCTATTGGCACGATGGCGGATGGCACTGGGACTACAGTTGGCTTGAGCGCGCTTGGCACATCGATGATCCTTCTGCGGTTCTCGCAAGTATCTAAAATATTTAGTACCTTGGTTCTTAAATGTCAAACACCGAGTGTTTGACATTTATGTGGGCGTCTAGTAAATCTAGGCGCCATTTTGTTTTTGTTTTAATTGTCAAATGTCAAACACCGAGTGTTTGACATTTGGGTTTGCGTGAAGCCTTTTTAAAAAATTATTTTAATATTAAATTGCCATTGGCTTTGAGCTTTTTACTCTTTACCTTGAGCTTGTCGAAGGGTTTTTTTAAGGCGTGAAAATAAGCCTGCCTGCGCAGGCAGGCGGCAATGGCGATCATAACCGCGTTGTCCGTTGTATATTTAATATCAGGTATTAAGTATAAAGTATTAGGCAATTCTTTTTTGATTGCTTCTGCGAGTTGTTTTCGGAGTTCTGTGTTAGCTGAAACGCCACCGCCCAAAATCAGTGTTTTTATTTTATATTCTTTTGCAGCGCAAATTGTTTTTTTAATCAATACATCAATTACGGCTTGCTGGAATTCATGGCAGATAGATGATACCAAATCTTTGCGATCGCTGAATTTTGGTATAGTCTTTTGTAAATCTTTAATTAAATATAAAACAGCGGTTTTTAATCCAGAAAAAGAAAAATCATAATCTTTGCTGTTTATCATTGGTCTTGGAAGATTAATTTTTAATTTTAAATTTTTAATTTTAAATTTTTCTGCCATTTTCGAAATTTCTGGTCCTCCTGGGTATGGAAGTTTAAGCATTTTAGCAACTTTATCAAAGGCCTCGCCGGCAGCATCATCGCGCGTCTGTCCTATAATTTTATAATCCAGCCATTTGCGTATAAAAACTATTTCTGTATGCCCGCCACTGACCAGCAATGCGATTGCCGGGAAAGTAATTTTATTTTTTTGATTTAAAAGGGAAGCGACTATATGTCCTTCCATATGATTTATTCCGATAAGCGGTTTGTTCGATTTTTTTGCTAAGTCTTCAGCAAAATTTATGCCAGTCCAAAGCGCTGGTTCTAATCCTGGTCCAACAGTCACAGCAATGAGATCAATATCTTCCATTTTAGTTTTTCTAAGAGCCTTTTTCAAAACAATCGGCAGGTTTTTTATATGTTCGCGCTTGGCTAAATTAGGAACAACTCCGCCCCATTTAGCGTGAATTTTTATTTGCGAAGCAATTATATTAGATAAAATTTTAAAACGCGGTTCGCCAATTGGCGGATTGATACCACCAAAACATTCAACAATACTAATAGCTGTTTCGTCGCAACTTGTTTCAATCGCTAAAACGCGCATAGCGGAGGAGGTGAGATTTGAACTCACGAAGAGATTTCTCCCTTACCGCTTTTCGAGAGCGGCCCTTTCAACCACTCAGGCACTCCTCCAAAATTTTGACGTTTATGACCCTAGCGGGAATCGAACCCGCGTTGCCACATTGAAAGCGTGGTGTCCTAACCACTAGACGATAGGGCCAAATATAAATAATATTTTATCACATTTTCAGAAAAAATCAAAGATGTTATAATAAATTTATGTTAGATAAAAAGAGTAAAAAACCCAAAGAATTGCAAAAAGAGATAAAAAGATTGAAGAATCTGCTTAATAAAGACGAGTTGACTGGCGTTTATAATAGAAGGGGATTTAAGGAAGAGCTCTCGCGCGTTCTTAAAGAAGCTGTTTTTTATAAGATTGCCATGGAAACAGGTAAAAAAATAGCTAGAAAAAAGTTTTTAATTAAGGATTTATCCCTTCTTTTTATAGATATTGATGGTTTAAAACCAATCAATGATCTTTATGGCCATAAAGCTGGTGATAAACTCATAAAAATCGTTGCTGATATAATTGAATCTCTTATAAGGAACACAGATTTTGTTGGCAGGCTTGGTGGAGATGAATTTGTAGCCACTCTTTTAGGATCTTCTGAGAAAGATGCTTGCAAAGTTGCTGAAAAAATTAGGAGATCAGTTGAAAATAGCAAAAAATTATCTGAGTTTAGTAAAATCCATCCTACTTTAAGTATCGGAATAGCAGAAGTGACTGGTTTGATGTCGGAAAATGAATTTATTGATCGCGCTGACTCAGCCATGTATGAGGCTAAGATTAAAAGAGGAAAAAATAATACTGTAAAATATAGCGAAATATCATAAATTAGTTTACAAAATCTTTTTTTGTTTTTTGAATGACTTTTTTAATGGTTATCCACAAACCTGCCTGCCGGCAGGCAGGATTTTTTTGCTATAATAATAATACATGCAGAAAGTTTCTAAAAAATTTTTCAAAGTTCCAAAAGAAATACGGAAAAGAGATGGCCGTGTTGTTTCCTTTGATCTCTCCAGAATAACTATTGCTATTTTTAAGGCCTTTGAAGCAAGCGGTAACCCGAATCACAAGATTGCTGATGATTTATCTAATGTAGTTTTGCAAAAACTTCTCAAAAAGCACAAAGATTCAAAAAAATTCATCCCAGCCATTGAAGAAATTCAGGATATTGTTGAAGAAACTCTTATTGAAAAGGGTTATGCGCGCATAGCCAAAACTTATATTTTATATAGAGAAAAACGCGCTGAAATAAGATTAGAAAAACAGCAAATTCTTGACAAAGAAGACATTGATGAGATTGATAAAAAATTTGATTCTAATGCCCTAAGAGTTTTAAAGAGTCGTTATTTGCGTAAAGACGAATCAGGACGGGCCATTGAATCACCTAAAGAACTTTTTATTAGAGTGGCAGTACATGCTAGTTTGCCGGATATTATTTTTGATAAAAGAGTGATTACTAAAAAAGCCGGCGCCAAGAAAAAAATCAAAGAAGAAGAATTATGGAATGAAAAAAAATTATTTGAACTGGAGGGAAAATTAAGACTAGGAAAATTTTTCTTGAATCGTTTTCATGTCAAAGGACTTTATAAAATTTTTACCAGAATGGAAAACGCTGGTCTTACCAAAATCAGCTGGGAAAAATTAATTCAGATGTTGAAGAAAGACCAATTTAAAGAAGTTGAAAAACAAATAGAAAATTTTTTTACGATTATGGTGGAAAGAAAGTTTATGCCCAATACTCCGGCCGTGGCAAATTTCGGGAATTATTTAGGAATGGGTTCTGCTTGTTTTGCTTTAGAGATAGAAGATTCCATTAATTCAATAATGGATACTTTGAAACAAGCGTCAATAATTTTTAAATCAGGTGGAGGGCTCGGTTATAATTTTTCTAAACTGCGACCCGAGGGTGATTATATAAAAACAACTGGCGGAACTTCTTCAGGTCCGCTTATCTTCATGCGTTTGTTTGATACTATGACTGAAGTTATTAAACAGGGCGGAATCAGAAGAGGAGCAAATATGGGAATTATGAATTCCAATCATCCGGATATTGAGAAATTCATTATTTCCAAAACTGGCAATCAGGCCTTAAGAAATTTTAATATTTCAGTAATGATTATGCCGGATTTCTGGGATCATTATAAAAAAGATAAGCCTTATCCCTTAGTTAATCCTCGCACTAATAAAATTGAAAAGTATATTTCAGTAAGGGTTTTACTGGATAGAATTGCTTATCAAGCATGGGAATCAGGCGAGCCAGGCGTGATTTTTAGTGATAGTGTCAATAATACTAATCCATTTTTTAAGCATTTGGGGCCGATTATGACTACTAATCCTTGCGGTGAGGTTTTACTTTATCCTAATGAATCCTGTAATCTTGGCTCAATAAATATCTGGTCTTTTGTTAAAAAAGATAATCATGATAAAAGGACAATAGACTGGGAGCATTTGGAAAAAGTTATCAGGACAGCCGTAAGATTTCTGGATAATGTTATTGATATTAATGCTTTTCCTTTACAACAGATTGAAGAAATGTCGCTCAATACTCGTAAAATCGGTTTGGGTATTATGGGGGTAGGGAATTTGCTTTATGAAATGGAAGTGCCATTTAATTCTCAGCAGGGTAGAAATTTAATGGAAAAGATAATGGAATTTATAAGTTATTATTCAAAATTGGAATCGATTGAAATTGCCAAAGAAAGAGGATCATTTCCTTATTACAAAAAAAGTTTTTATCCAGAAGGCAAACTTCCTTTTGCTGGATTTTATGATAAAAAATCCTGGAATTTTGATTGGAGCGAAATTTCTAAGGCTGTAAAAAAATATGGCATTAGAAATAGTTATACTACAGTTATTGCTCCGACTGGATCTATTTCTATGATTACCGGATGTTCTTCTGGCATTGAGCCAATTTTTTCTTTAGCTTTTGAGAAAAGTGTGACTGTGGGTTCTTTTTATTATATTGATCCTGTTTTTGAAAAAGTAATGTTGCGTGAAGGTCTTTTTGATGAAATGTTAATTCGTGATGTGGTAGCTAATAATGGCTCTGTTTCTAAAATTGCTTACATTCCTCCAAAATTTAAAAAGATTTTTGTTAGCGCTCATGATATTACTCCAGAAGATCATGTTAAAACTTTGGCATCTTTCCAAAAATGGGTAGATTCTTCAATTTCTAAAACAAATAATTTTCCTCATGATGCGACGGTTGATGATGTTAAAAAAAGTTATTTGCTGGCTTATGAAGTTGGATGCAAGGCAGTAACAGTTTTCAGGGATAAATCAATTAAAGATCAAGTTCTTTCAACGCGAGATAGAAAAAAAGATAAGAAAGAAGAATTAATAAGAGTGACTGATGTAAAAGCAGAAGGCATGGCTGTTTATAAAGACATGTCTGCAACTAGCGGTGTTTTTAATGGCAATGGATATGCTAATGGCAATGGAACTAATAATGGAGGCAAGCCAACTCATTGTCCAAATTGTAAAATTCCTTTGACTCATAAAGAGGGGTGTATTTCTTGTTCTGTTTGCGGTTGGGGTTTGTGCGCTTGATTTTTTTAGTAAATTTGATATAATATAGCTAGTTTTACATTGGATAGTTGCTCTGCCAACAGCTTTGCAGTTGCTGGCGGAGAGGAAAGTCCGAACACTATTCCGCCATGCCTACCGGTAGGCAGGCTTTTAACGGAATATAAGTAATGGATAACGTCCATCGTTCTGATAGTAATATCAGGGCAGGGAAAGTGCCACAGAGACAATACTACCCGTCAACATCTGCGAAGTTGTGGCTGGGAAAGGTGAAAAGTCTGCAAGTGTCAATATGTTCATTTTTGAGCTCTTGGGCTATTGCAGGATTCTGATTGGCAACAATCAGAAATGGTAAACCCTACTTGGTGCAAGGCCGTACTGCTTGATATTTCGAAATTTCGACATATCGAGCGGAGAGCCGCTTGATTCCGCAGAGTAATTTGTGGAACAGATATATAACTATCACCAAATTGGAACAGAATTCGGCTTATAAATGTAAAACAAATATATCAGCTTGCCCCGACGTTAAACGTCGGGGCGCTGTTTTTTTATAAAAAATTTTATATAATATATATAAATGGTCAAAAATTTTTTAAAGCTCTTTCATCGTGAATTCGGTGGTCTGCATAAGGCCGCTCTGCTTTTAGCTATATCTGCGGCTGGATCAAGTTTACTAGGACTTTTTCGTGATCGTCTTTTGGCTGGAACTTTTGGCGCTGGTAAGTCATTAGATATTTATTATGCCTCCTTTAGATTGCCTGATTTTTTATATAATATAATAGCGCTTTCAATTGTTTCCATTACAGTTCTGATTCCTTTTTTTCTTGAAAAATTGTCCAAATCAAAAGAACAAGCTCATTCTTTTTTTAATCAGGTTTTTACCTTCTTTTTGTTTGCCATGATTATTCTTGGAGCGATTTTTTTCTTGCTCGTTCCTTTATTAAAAAATTTTATTGCTCCTGGATTTTCTCCGGAAGAACAAAATCAATTGGTCATTTTAACTAGAATTATGCTTTTATCGCCAATCCTTTTAGGGCTTTCAAATTTGCTTTCCAGTATTATCCAATCTTTTAAAAGATTTTTTATATATGCTTTAAGCCCTCTTTTTTATAATTTAGGAATTATTTTAGGCATAGTTTTTCTTTATCCGATTTGGGGATTAAAAGGATTGGTTTGGGGAGTTGTAATTGGCGCTTTTTTGCATGCTCTTATACAGATTCCAGGGTTGATAAAATTAGGATTTCCACTTGCCTTCAATTTCAAAATTAATTTTTTAGAGATTAAAAAAATTATTAAACTTTCTTTGCCTAGATCACTGGGTTTGGGATTACATCAGATTACTTTGATTTTTATTACAGCCATGGCATCTTCTTTGGCTGTTGGCAGTATTGCTGTTTTCAATTTAGCCATGAATCTGCAATCTGTTTTATTGACAGTTGTCGGAGTTAGTTACAGCGTGGCCGCCTTTCCTATTTTAGCCCGGCTTTTTGTAAAAAAGCAGAGACAGGAATTTTTAGATCAAACTTTTTCTGCAGCGCGTCAGATTATTTTTTGGTCATTACCAATTTCAATACTTTTAATTATTTTGCGCGCTCAAATTGTGCGTGTTATTTTAGGAACTGGAGTTTTTGGCTGGACTGATACTCGTTTAGTGGCAGCTGCTCTCGCTTTATTTTCTATTTCCATTACAGCCCAGGCATTAAATATTCTTTTTGTTCGAGCCTTTTATGCAGCAGGAAAGACCTTGAGACCGCTTCTGGTAAATATTTTTTCTTTTATTTTTATAGTTACTTCATCCTTTTTTCTTATAAGAATTCTTAATAATAATATTTTTCTAAGAGAATTATTTGAAAGAATTTTAAGAGTAGATGATATTCCAGGCATAGCAATCTTGGCTTTGCCATTGGCTTTTTCACTGGGGACAATTTTGAATACTTTATTTTTAATTTTATTTTTCAGAAAAGATTTAGGATGGCAAAAAGTAATGAGTAAAGTTTTTGGCCAGGTTTTTATTGCCTCAACAATAATGGGTTTTGTTTCTTATTTTTCTTTACGAATTTTGGATAATATTTTTAATATTCAGACATTTGCCGGTATTTTTGTTCAGGGATTTGTTTCAGGAATTTTAGGTATGTTAATTGGGTATGCTTTTCTTTGGTTTATAAAAAATTCTGAATTAAGAGAATTTGTTTCAGCTTTTCGCCAAAAATTTTGGTGGAAAACGCCAACCATTGTTTCCGAACCAGAAAAATTATAACCCACTTGGAGACTCAGTCTCCAAGTGGTAAAATATATGCATGAGAAAGATCCAATTTGTCAATAATGAATATTATCATATTTTAAATAGGGGAGTAGACAAGAGGGAAATTTTTTCAGATTATGAAGATATGGCAAGATTTTTTCAGAGTATGCACGAATTTAATACTCTTGAACCCATAGGAAGCATTTTTGAAAATTCGTTTCGTCAACTTGGAGACTCAGTCTCCAAGGATTCTGAAAATCTAGTAGATTTTGTTTCTTATTGTCTGAATCCAAATCATTTTCATTTCATTTTAAGACAATTAACCGATAAGGGTATAGAAAAATTTATGCATAGAATTGGAGTAGGTTATACTATGTATTTTAACAATAAGCATGAACGCAACGGCTCATTATTTCAGGGTGGTTATAAAGCTATTCATATAAATTCAAATGAATATCTTTTGCATTTAAGCGCATATGTAAATTTAAACAATAAAGTTCATCAACTTGGAGACTCAGTCTCCAAGTCAAAGTCAAGTTGGAATGAATATGTTAATAATTATGACAGTTTTTGCAAAAAAGATATCATAATGAGCCAATTCAATAACATTTTAGAGTATAGAAATTTTGCCGAAGAATCCTTGAAAGATATTCGTGAAAGAAAAGAAGCGGAAAAATTTTTATTAGAATAACTCACTTGGAGACTCAGTCTCCAAGTGGCGCATATGTCGGTTTTTTAGTAAAATAAAATAATTATGATATATGATCTTGTAATTATTGGTGGAGCTGGAGCTGGATTAATGGCTGCTATTTATGCTGCCCGTAAAAAAATGAATACTTTGCTTATAACAAAGAAAATTGGAGGCCAGTGTTTACTCACTAATTCCATTGAAAATTTCCCGGGCTTTGATTCTATTTCAGGCCCGGAATTGATTTCTAAAATTTTCAGCCAGCTAGAGAAATAT
>JAHIER010000080.1 GCA_018901555.1 Patescibacteria group bacterium | reverse complement strand
TTCTCTTTTTTGCGTTTTTAGATGTATACTCTTTTCCTTGCGGGTCTTTTAGTTCAATATAACCTTCTTTTTTTACTGCTTCAATTTCCTCGTCGCTGAACGCTATTGAAAGATTAAAATTAGAGAGAACTCCTTCTGTCCCTTTTATTCTTGCAAAACATAATGCATCAGGATGATTTGCCCGGATTATTCCCATGTTGGCTCCTCTTCGTTTTCCTCCCTGTGTTATTTGCCCTGCGCTTTCGTTATAGCTGAATAAAAATGAGAGTGGTCCTGGTGAATATCCCTGTGTTGATTTTATCAAAGAACCGTTTGGTCTTAATTTTGAAAAAGAAAATCCAGTGCCTCCGCCACTTTTATGGACTATTGCCATATTCTTCATCGTTTCGAAAATTTCTTCAATGCTATCTCCAATTGGAAGAACAAAGCATGCAGACAACTGTTGCAGTTTTTTCCCTGCATTCATCAGTGTAGGAGAATTAGGAAGAAAATAACCATTTTTCATCAGTTCAAAAAATTCTTTTGCAGTTTTCTTGACCCTCTCTGAATGTTTCGCTAATTCATAAAGGTCTTCTTTTGAAATATTTGGTTTTACCTTTTCCTTAAATTCAGGGTCCCACTGCAGTTCTGCAACAGCAATATCCCATGCAACTCTCTGCAAAAGTTCGACTCCGGTTTCTATAACATTTCCAGAATTATCTTTGGTAAGATATCTACTTTCCAAGACAGTTACAGAAGAACTTGGAATGTCCCAGTCATCTTCTATTCCATTGTTATATTTAGCCATTTTTTTCTCCTTCTTTAGCGTTGTCTTCTGAGCCACCCCATTTTATCTTTGTCCCACTTCTTTGAGCGTTTTCATAAGTAAATCCTTCTGGAAATCTTTTTTTTAATTTTTCAATATTTTGTTTGAGAATATCTTCCATATTCCATCCAAGAAAATTGCAAATCATTGCAGAATACCATAGAGCATCCCCTAAATTCTCTTTGACACCTTCTTGCTGATTATTCTTGTGCGCAAAAGTTTTTTTTATACAACTCGCAACATCCCCGGCTTCTCCACAGATGCCAAGCCCCCAGCACATAATTTCTTCCTCAGGTGTCTTAAAATCTTTTTTTGCAGTTCTCTTGCAGAATTCCTGGTATTCATTTAAATCCATTTTAAATTTTTTTTAACTCTTTTTTAAAATCCCCAACATCTTGAAAATTTCTGTAGACAGATGCAAAACGTATATACGCTACATTGTCCAATTTTTTTATTTTTTTGATAATCATCTCTCCAACAACCGAACTTGGAATTTCTTTTTTCCCTTTTTTCATTAACTGCTCCTCGATGTCGCTTATCATTTTGTCAATTTTTTCCTGCGAGACAGGCCTTTTTTCAAAAGCTTTCTCAACTCCGTCTTTTAATTTCTCTCTGCTAAATTTTTCTCTCCTTTTATCTTTTTTGATGATATAAAAGTTATTTTCAAATATCTTTTCATAGGTCGTAAATCGTTTTTTACACCCCAAACACTCTCTTCTTCTTCTGACACCTTCAGGAGATTTTCTTTTGTCTGTGACCTTTGATTTATTGTTTGAACAGTAGGGGCAATCCATTTTATATACAATATATTGTACCTATTTTTATATTTTATACTATTAATTGTATAAACAAAATTGTTTTTCTATTTAAAGATTTAGGACTATCTAGCAAAGGTGACAGCCAATGGCAGTGCACGAAAAGCCGTTCTTTAAATTTTCAGCAATTCACACTTTTTACAAATATTTTTCATTGAAGGTTCTCCACAAGCCTCACAATAAATAATTTTTTTGTTTTCTCTCTTTATCTTTCTCTGCAATTTTTCAAAATTTTTTATAATATTCTCTTTTTCACTTTTTGACAATTTGTCTGTGAACTTTCTGATCTGTATCCGATAAGAATCTAACGCACACGGACATTTTTCATAAACAACAGGCAGATTTTTTTGTTTAGAATATTTTCTTATTTCATTTGCTGTAAGATAAAAAAGTGGTTTTATTCTAGATACAAATTTTTTGTCTGGAATGTTTTTTGTAATTGCTCCGATATTTGCACTTAATTGCAAACTTCCTTTTAATATATTAAGAAGAAATGTTTCAACTTCATCGTCAAGATTGTGCCCTGTGGCAATTTTATTAACTTTTAATTTACGTGCTTCTTTGTTCAGTATCGATTTTTTTATGACACCACAAATCGCGCAGTTTTTTAGGTTTTTTGCAGACTGGACTGAAGCCCGAAGATAGCACATAGAACTGCCCATTTCTTTTTTTATGTCATATATATTCAGGTTTATCCCCAAATCTTCTGAAAGTTTCTTGACAACATTCATGCATCTTTCACTGTATGAGCTCATTCCTAGATTAATATGAAGTCCTTGAATGTTATACCCAAATTTTTTTAACAAATAAGCTGTTGTCGTAGAGTCTTTTCCTCCTGAAAGTGCAACTAGGATTTTTTCATTTTTTTTCAAACCAATTTTTTTAAGAGTTTTTCTGACTTGGTTTTCAAATATCATAAAAATAAAAGATACTCTGAAGTTTTAAAACTTCTCTTGATTAGTATATTAAATCCAATAGTCTTTGCACCTCCAAAGAAAAGTTTTATATATTTACCATTTTTTCTTTCAATATTAAATATAAGTTAAAAATAGTAAAAATGCATAAATCAGTTCAAATAACAATTGTGATTGTTGTGGGAATCTTAGTTCTTGCTCTGGCAGGATTTAGTCTTCTTACTCCTGAAAGAACAATTACAGGAAATGGCGAGGCTGTAATAAAAGTTGTTCCAGACCTTGTTACAATCTATTTTAATGTTTATACATCCGGAGACAAACTCGACGAAGTTAGTCAGGAAAATAGCAAAATTGTAGATGATTTGATAACAAACCTCGTTAAAGAAGGATTTGAGAGAAAAGACATTCAGACTCAAGGTTATAATGTCGGTCCGAAATACAGATGGAGCAATAACCAGAGAATTGAAGATGGTTATGAGGCAACTCATTCAATCAAACTTGAAATGTCTACTGAAAATTCTGGTAAAATTGGAGACGCTGTAGATGCAGGAATTTCTGCAGGAGCTTCAATAAATTACATAAATTTTGAGTTAAGTCAGGAAAAGCAAAACGAATACAAGGCAAAAGCAATAGAAAACGCAGCAGAAGACGCAAGAATAAAAGCAGAAGCACTTGCTAGAGGGTTGAATAAAGAACTTGGAAAACTGATGTCTGTCTCAGACAATGATTTTGGGTATTACCCTTGGAGAATTTATGATTCTGCAGGCGGAATTGCAGTAGCAGAAGAAGCAAAAGCTGCCACAACAAATATTCAGCCAGGAGAACAGCAAGTTTCTGCAAGAGTTACAGCTGTCTTCAAACTCAAATAATTTTTTGATTAATTTTTTATTAAACTTTTTCTATTTATTTTTTGTAGTTGATTCTAAATTCTAAACAAAAGATTTATAAATAGTGATGCCCCTATATAGTAATGACTTATAAAAATCTAATGTATAGAAAATCAAGAATGTTTAACAAAGTAGTATTTGGTTTAACTGCTTTATCTTTAGCTTTTGCTACTCCATCTTTAATTTCTGGTTTAAAAAAAGGTTCTGCTCAGAGACATCCAAGACAGGCAATAGAGGATAGTCAGCGACCTGTTCATAAAGATTCTCTTGAAACAATGGCTTCAGAACCATTCCCAATATCTAATGAGGAGGCTAAGTCTCGTTTAGAAGAAAATTTAGAAAAAGTCCAAGAAATTCCAGGAATGTATGATTTAATGAAAAATCTCACTTTTGCATATTCTGGAGAACTTCCAAATAGAGAAGCAAATTTTCCTGAAACAATTATCCCTATTGACCCAATAGGAAAAACTGATGCCCTGATAAAATCTGAAATGATACAGAAATTACTTGAGACAGATTATATTCAAAAAAATGGTTTGGATAACTCTGGGAGAACTTTTACTAAAAATT
>JAHIER010000055.1 GCA_018901555.1 Patescibacteria group bacterium | reverse complement strand
ATAAACCTAAAATTATTGCTGTCACTGGCACAGTCGGTAAAACTTCCAGCAAGGACGCTATTTATACAATTTTATCTCCTGATTTTCATGTTCGCAAAAGCGAAAAAAGTTATAATAGCGAATTAGGCGTGCCTTTAACAATAATCGGCGCTAAAACCGCCTGGAATAATTTTTTTGAATGGTTCTTGATTCTTTTTAAGGGTTTTAAACTTTTGATAGCCAAATATGATTATCCTAAGTGGCTGGTTTTGGAAATGGGCGTGGATAGACCCAAAGATATGAAAAGATTAGTTTCTTATGTAAAACCAGAGATAGCTGTTATTACTACTTTGGGAGAGGTGCCAGTGCATGTAGAATATTTTAAAAATCCGGAAGAGGTGGCTAAAGAAAAATCCCGGCTGGCGCAGGCAATTAAAAAAGAAGGTCATGTTATTTTAAATGCTGATGATAATCTCTCGCTTTCCATAAGAGAAAAAGTTAAAGCTAAAATTTTAACTTTTGGTTTTTCAGATGAGGCGGATTTAACTGCTTCAAATTATCACATTGTTTATAAAAAAGAAGTGGATCAGGATATTCCCGAAGGCATTACTTTTAAAGTTGATTACAAAGGCAATATTATTCCTGTACGGCTATTTAATATTTTTGGGAAACAAGCTGTTTATACGGCTTTGTCTAGCATGGCTGTGGCCACGGCCATGGGCATGAATTTAGTGGAAACAGCTGAAGCGCTTTCGCGTTATAAACCGCCGGCTGGCCGTTTGCGATTACTGGAAGGAATTAAAAATACTTTTATTTTGGATGACAGTTATAATTCTTCACCCATTGCTGTTCAGGCAGCTTTAGAAGTTTTAGCGGAAATTCCCGCTAAAAGAAAAATTGTTGTTTTGGGAGATATGCTGGAATTGGGAAAATTTACCATTGATGAGCATAAAAAAATCGGCAAGTCATTGAAAAAATTGGCTAATTATATTTTTACAGTGGGACCAAGAGCAAAGTTTATTGCTGAAGAAGCAAGGCAGAATGGATTTAAGGAAAATTATATTTTTGAATTTTCTACTGCTGATGAAGCAAAAATGGAAGTGCAGAAAAAAATAAAAGAAGGGGATTTAATTTTAATAAAGGGATCGCAAAGTATGAAAATGGAGAAAATTACAGAAGAAATAATGGCGCATCCGGAAAATAAAGAAGAATTGCTTGTCAGGCAGGAATTGGAGTGGCAGAATAAATGTTAATTGGCCCTATCGTCTAGCCCGGTCTAGGACATCAGGTTCTCATCCTGAAAACACCGGTTCAAATCCGGTTAGGGTCACACAATTGTGATTCACCGACCCTACGGGTCGGTGTTTTTTGTGGCCTTGAAATAAGAAGCCGAAAATGCTATTTTAATTCTAGGAAAAGAACTTTGATTTAAAATTTAATATGAGAATAAGGAGATGATTGAAATGATTAAATTAAGCAACGGAAAGAAACTGATGTTTTTAATGGCTTCAGGAATGATGGGGTTTGACGGAAGGGGACCGACACGGGCGCACAGAATAATGTATGATTTATTAAAAATTGCCGGTCTGTATGATCCGGCATTGTTCACCATAATTACTAAAACTATTTCTCCGCAACCAATAAAAGGGCCAAAAAAGATAAAACCGCTTAAAAACGGCTGGTGGAATAATTATGGGTTGGATAATCCTGGGATCAGCGCCTTTCTCTTAAGGAGCGTTCAAGAGATTAGAGGTTCTGAAAATATTATAATTTCAATTACCGCTCAAAACTTGGCAGAATTGCAAATAATTGCGGATAAATTGAATATTGTTACGCCGAATTTGACGGCAGTGGAGTTGAATGTTTCTTGCCCGAATATAAAAAAATATCTTGACACTAACCTGATTATAGATATGTGCTATTATTGGAAAAAAATATCCCGATTGCCGCTTATACTGAAAATTGGACAGAAGAATAATTATATTAAAATTGCAATAAAAACGGAAAAAATAATTCAGGCGATTGATATCAATTCAATTCCGACAGTAGACCAGCATGGGGCAGGAGCAATTTCCGGCGAACGCGCTCAATTTATAAATTGGCGCATATTGCGGCGCTTAATTGATTGCGTATCGATCCCTGTTATTGGACCAAGCGTGTGGCATTATGAAGATATTGAATATCTTTTTAAAATGGGCGCGGGAGCTATAAGTTTTGGTTCCGTTTCAATGGTTCATCCAAAAAGGCTGTGGGGGCCGATATTGCCAACAAAATGGGCAAAAAGATACTTAAGGGGCGGGTAGTTATAAACCCGCCTTTTTTATTTTTTATTCTAAAATATTAAAGGCTAGTTTTTGTGCAAGCTTGTTGAAAAAATTATTGAGTTCTTCTATTGTTATTGGTTTAATCATTTTAGGAAGAGCCACAATTCTTTTTACTTTCATTAATTCTCCCCCTAAAAAAACATTGTCAATTTTTGTATTAAATTTATTTTCAGCATCATTGCGGACATTTTCAAAATCAAGTTTTTGGAATATAAAAAACAAATCCACAAAATCTTTAGGATCAAATCTGTCCAAAATTGTAAAAAGTTTATTGGCGGCTATGTCGCGCAAGCTGTCAATTTTTATGCCATCTTGATGCATTGTTGGATTCAGTTGTTTGAATGGATATTTGGTAAATTCTATTTTTAATTCTTCGTCATCTTTAATAAAGAAAAACTGATTTCTGTCATAAAGTCGCTCGTATCTTAATTCTTTAGCATTTAACTTTTCTTTAAGATTATTGGTAAAATTGCGCAAAAAAATTATATCCGGTTTTTTGCTTATAAAAAAATCAAGATCATCAGAAAAACGGTGCTGTAAATAATAATTTGCCAAAGCAGTACCTCCGCTCAAATAAAAATCCGCCAGTTTTGGTTCATTGGATATAAAATCAACAGCCGTTTTTTGATTTTTACTTAGAATATTTTGGCTCATGAAGAATTAGCTCTAAAAATTCACGTCTATTTTCAGGTATTTTAAGTTTAGGTAAATATTTTTTGAGTTCTTCCTTATTAAGTTTTTCATTGCCTAAACCATAATTAATAAGCCGCTCCATGTGCCAGATCGGATCGTTTTTTGCTTGTTTTTCATATTCTTTTTTATTATAATCCCAAGGCATATTTTAATTTTATCATATTTGTTATAATAAATCCAATGACAACCAAGCAAATTCCGTGGCATGTTTTTAGTTTAAAAGAAATTCAGGAACGACTTCTGGTTGATTTTAATAAAGGTCTTGATGAAAAAGAGATTCTAAAACGGCAGAAGCATTACGGCCAGAATACTTTTGAAAGCAAAAAGAATTTTTATTATTTAACTTTAATTTGGAAGCAGATAAAAAATCCGCTGGTTTTTATATTAATCATCGCGGCGTTTGTCACTTTTTTTCTTGAAGAATATACTAACACTATTGTTATTGTTATTGCTGTTCTTATTAACACGATTATAGGCATTATTCAGGAAGGCAAAGCTTCCAAATCATTTGAAAAATTAAAATCTTCTCAGAAAAAATACGCCACGGTTATTAGGGAAGGCCGGCAGAAAATTATAGAAGCAACAGAACTAATTCCAGGCGATATTCTTATTCTTCAAATGGGCGATAAAATTTCCGCTGATGCCCGGCTTTTAGAAGGCAAAAATCTTCAAGTCAATGAATCAATTTTAACAGGGGAATGGCTAAGCATTAAAAAAGATCCCAAAGCCAGATTGAAAGAAGAAGCGCACATTAATGACAAAATCAACATGCTTTGGATGGGCACTTTGGTTACTGAAGGTTGGGGCAAGGCTTTAGTGGTTAACACTGGTCCCCATACAGAAATAGGCAAGATAGCAGAAGTTTTAAATGAAGGAGATGAAGTTATCACTCCTTTGCAAAAGGGAATTAAACACTTAGCCAGATTTTTAGGATTGGCTGTGGTAATAATTCTTTCGTTTATTTTTATTATTGGTATTGGCCGAGGAGAACCGTTAATTGATATGCTTTTAATTTCTGTTGCCTTGGCTGTCTCAGCCATACCTGAAGGACTACCAGCTGCTGTAACAGTTATTTTGGCCATTGGCATGGAAAGAATTCTTGCCAAGGGCGGATTAGTAAAAAACTTAAATGCAGCTGAAACTTTAGGTTCCTCAACTATTATTCTAACAGATAAAACAGGGACTTTGACTAAAGCTGAAATGAAAATTTCAAAAATAATGACTTATTTTTCTGAAAATCCTGAATTTCAGAATAGGGAACACAAAGATCGATTGGAAGTTCTACAAATGGCTTTTTTGGCTTCAGATTCATTTATAGAAAATCCTGAGGAAGAATTAGTGGAATGGCGTATTCGGGGAGGTCCGATGGATAAAGCTATTTTATCCGCTTCTATTGAGGCTGGATTAAAACCAATTGAAATTTTAAAGAAAAATTCCCGGTCTGATTTTATCCCTTTTGATTCAGAAAGAAGATTCTCCGCTTCTTTAAATAAATGCGCTGAAAATGTTCATCGTATTTACATGATGGGCGCGGCAGAACTTGTTTTAAATTTGTGCGATAAAATCTATGCTGGTTTTAAAGAAACAAAATTTGGAGAAAAAGAATTAAATTTTATGAAGCGGGTTTATGAAAAAGAAACCGCCGGCGGATCCAGGATTTTGGCTATTGCTTATAAAGATATTGATTCAAAAAATTTTCCTCAGGATAAAGAAGAGCAAAAAAATATTTTTGGAAAAATGGTTTTTGGTGGATTCGTCGGATTTCATGATCCTTTGCGAGAAGATGTTCAAGAATCAATAACGATTGCTAAAGAAGCGTTTGTTAGAACTATAATGGCTACTGGAGATTATATTACCACTGCTCAAAAAGTGGCGCAGGAAATAGGTATTTTAAAACCAAATGGCTTAATTATAGATGGAGAAAAAATGGAAAAAATGACTGATAAAGAGTTAGAAAATGATCTTGAGAAAATTGATGTTTTCGCCCGCGTCCTGCCTCATCAAAAAATGAGAATCATTAAGGCTTGGCAAGCAAGGGGAGAAGTGGTAGCCATGACTGGCGATGGAGTTAATGATGCCCCGGCTCTTAAACATGCTGATATTGGGATAGCTTTAGGTTCTGGCACAGAGGTCGCCAAAGAGGCCTCTGACATAATACTTTTAAATAATGGATTCAGTATTATTGTTTATGCCATAGAAGAAGGTAGAAGAATTTTAGATAATTTAAGAAAAATTATTGCCTATCTTTTATCCACTTCTTTTAGTGAAATAGTTTTAATTGGAACAGCTGTTATTTTAGGATTTCCATTGCCTGTTTTGCCTGCCCAGATTCTTTGGATAAATATTATACAAGAGGGTTTTATGAATTTTGCCTTTACTTTTGAGCCAAAAGAAAAAGATTTAATGAAAAGGAATCCAAAGACTAAGTCTCCTAAAAAAATTCTGACTCCAAAATTAAAAAAGATGATTTTTATTGTTACGCTTGTTACAAGCGCGCTTCTTACGGCATTGTACTTTTTCTTTATTAATTATTTTAGTTATTCTATTGAAAAGATACGAACCATTATGTTTGTGGCTATTTCCGTCAGCAGTATTTTCTTTGCTTTTTCTTTTAAAAATCTAAAAAGGCCGATTTGGAAAATAAAAATATTCTCTAATAAATATTTGATTTTTGCCTTTCTTGCCAGTTTTGTTTTACTTATAACATCTTTATTTGTGCCAATTTTACAAAAACTGCTTTCTTTAGTAACCCTTTCGTTTAAGGAAATTTTGATGCTTTTGGCTTTTGGATTGATAAATCTTTTTGTTATTGAAGTCGTTAAATATTTTCTTTTTGAAAGAAAAATAAAATTATGATTCTTAACATAATAATATTTATTATATCTTTTTTATTCTTAGTTAAAGCAGGAACGATGCTTGTAAAGTCTTTGACGCGCCTGGCACGTTTTTTCCAAATTTCCGAGTATATTCTTGCGTTCATTTTGATGAGTTTTGCCACTACTATCCCCGAGCTTTTTGTTGGAATCTCTTCAGCTATAGAAAATATACCAAAACTTTCTTTGGGTAATATTATAGGAGCTAATTTTATAAACATTACGCTGGTCATCGGATTGGTGGCTTTTTTAAGTAAAGGGATTAAAATTGAGAGTAAGATTTCTCAGAAAAATTTTTGGCTCATTTTCTTTATTGCTTTATTGCCAATATTTTTGGCAACAGACGGCATAATTTCTCAAGGTGACGGCCTTTTGCTAATTTTGACTTTCGTACTTTATATGACAAGTCTAATCAGAGAAAAAGAATATTTTACAAAAACAATTCAGGAAATTGAATTTAACAATCACACCATTTACGGAGTTTTTAAAATGCTCGGCAGTTTTTTATTGGGGATTGTCGTTCTTATTGCCAGTTCAGCAGTCCTTGTCTGGTCAGGCAAGCAACTAATTTTAGAAATTGGCATAAATGCTTTAACCTTTGGAATAATTTTTGTTGCTTTAGGAACAACTTTGCCTGAACTTGCCTTTGGCATCCGGGCTTCCATGCTCAAGCATTCTTCAATGAGTATTGGCAATGCAATAGGGGCCGTAGCTTTTAATTCGGCTTTTATAATTGGCCTGGTTAGTATGATAAGCCCGATTCATATTAATGACGGTCTGAGTTTTTTTATCGCCGCCGCCTTTCTCATTGCCGCCATGCTTTTATTAAATGTTTTTGTCTATACCCGCTCCAACATCTCCCGTCGCGAAAGCCTAATTTTAATTTTTTTGTATTTCTTTTTCCTCCTCACCCAATATTT
>JAHIER010000054.1 GCA_018901555.1 Patescibacteria group bacterium | reverse complement strand
TGAAATTGATTTACTGAAAAAAATTTTAAAGCCGGGAATGATTTTTGTTGATATAGGAGCGAATATAGGTTATTTTTCTTTGGTTTCTGCCAAGTTAGTGGGGGATCAAGGCCAAGTTTACGCGTTTGAGCCGGATCCGGACAATTTCAATCTTTTAGAAAAAAATATAAAAGCTAATAATTATAAAAATATTATTGCAGTTAACAAGGCTGTTTCTAATAAATCTGGCAAGGCTAGATTATATCTTGAGCCAGATAATCTATGCGCTCATAGTTTAGTTGCTAAAAACGATAATAAGTTTGTAGAAGTAGAAACCGTTATTTTAGATGAATTCTTAAAAGACAAAAAAATTGATGTAATAAAAATAGATGTTGAAGGTTTTGAGCCAGTTGTTCTTGAAGGAATGAAAAATATAATAAAAAATAATGATAAAATATCAATTATTACAGAATTTTATCCTGAAGCCATAAAAAAGGCCGGCTATTCTCCAGAAAAATATAAAAATGATTTAAAAGATTTAGGATTCAAGCTTAATGAATTTGGCGAAGGAAAAAAATTAATCAATATCTTTGCCCAAAAATCTTAGGTTGACAAAACTATCTAAAAATGCTACAAATTAAGGCAGTTAGAACAGCCGTTTTTAACGGCTTTTGAAAATAAAAGGAGGTAAAAAGATGAGACTGGTAATGGTTGCAAGAGATATGGCGCCAAGCATGGCGTTAAAAAAGATTCAGAAAAGGTACGAATCAGAAATTTCAATTACAAGTTTTTTAGGGTTTGGCAAGTCTATTAACGAGTCAATGAAAGAGATTGAAAGAAATATCAAGACCGCGGACATCGTGCTTTTAGGAATGTCGTCTTCAGAAGAATTGACACGCGAAGAAATTTTAGCAGGACTGATTGCTTTTGATGTAAAAAAGCCATTTGGATTTTTTGCTGACACTTATAATGTTATTGGTCGGCCATGGTTTTCTGCCTTGAAAAACATTGCGAGATTTCTTTTTGTAATTAACAAAGACGAAGAAAAAAAAGCAAAATTGAATTTTCCTAATTCTGAGATTATTATTTCTGGTAATCCAATATGGGAAGATTTTTTCTTTCCGCAAATAAGCTATAGAGATATTCGGAGACAAATCGGCGTAAATGATGATGAAAAAATAATTTTGTGTCCTGGTGGAAAAAACTTTATTGTCAATGTTCTTCATTGGGGCGGGGTAATTGATGCGGTTAATCTTTTTAATTTTGGCAGTAATTCTGAAAAGTTTAAAATTATCTTAGCTATGCATCCGGGAGATTTGAACGATCCTAATTTTTATGTTGATTTGGTAAAATTTAGTAAAGTCCCTGTCATGATTACTAAGAATTCCCCAAGCTCTTCGCAGATTGTTTCAGGCTGTAATATTGTTGTCCAGTCGGCCTCTACAATTGGTATTGAGGCTGCTTGTCAAAGAAAACCGGTGATTGATTATTTTACCAGTGTGGCCATGGAAAGATTAAAAGAATCAACAGGTTGTTATTCCTGGGAACCTTGCGAGTTGGGTATAAGTAAAGCTGTAATTTCTGGTTCAGAAGCATTAAGAAATAATATTCTTAATCTTCTTGGCAAGGGTTATTCTTCCATGAGAGAAATTCAGGAAAGAATTTTCCCCATGCCAAAAGAAAAAGGCAAGTCTCTCGAGATAATTATTTCTTCTTTGAAAAAATTTTTACCTCTTTAGTTTTTATAACCCCCTTTTTTTAAAAGGGGGTTTGTTTTTTAAAAATTGATTTATTTATTTATTTTTGATATATTTATAATTTATGAATGATTTTAAGATTCTTTTTCTTTATCCTAATTTAAGACGCGAAAGTACGGTTCCGCCAAGTATAACTTTACTCTCTTCTATATTAAAGCATCATGATTTTAAGACTGATCTTTTTGATTCAACTGGCTATGAATTTGAAGATAAAAAATATAGTGATGAAAAAAGAGAAGAACTGCTTACAGTAAAAATATCAGAACATATTAATGTTGAGGGCAAAGAAGATTTGACCGGGGATTTGAATAAAAAAATAAACAAGTTTAATCCTGATCTTATAGCTGTTTCTGCCACCGAAAGCACATTTTTACTGGGGATTGATATGTTAAGGAGAGTAAAAGATTTAAAGACGCCAGTAATTTTGGGTGGAGTTTTTGCCACTTTTGCTCCTGAAAGAGCGCTTAGTTTTAAAGAAATTGATATGGTTTGCATTGGTGAAGGAGAAGAAACATTACTTGAATTGTGCCAAAGAATGAAAGAGGGAAAAGATTTTAGAGATTTGAAAGGAACATGGGTTAAAGATAAAGACAATAATATAATTCGTAATCCTATAAGATGTCCTGTTGATATAAATAAAAATCCCACTGATTTTGACATCGGTCTTTTTGAAGACTGGCGTCTTTATAGGCCTATGTCCGGAAAATTATACAGGATGATTTCTGTTGAGACACACAGAGGATGCCCGTTTACCTGCACTTATTGCAACTCGCCCGCTCAAAATAAAATGTATGCGCAAATTGGAAAAGTTTTTTTTAGAAAAAAATCAATGGACCGAGTGCGCGAAGAAATTGTGAATTATATTGAAAAATGGAAAGCGGAATACATGTTTTTTTGGGCAGACACTTTTTTGGCAATGACTGATGAAGAAATTGATGAATTTTGCGAAATGTATTCCGAATTCAAGCTGCCATTTTTTATTCAGACTCGAATTGAAACAATGACTGAGGACAGATTAAAAAAATTAAAAAATGTCGGTTTGCACCGGTTGGCTGTGGGAATTGAGCAAGGCAATGAGGAATTCAGAAAAAAAATGTTAAAGAAAATGTTTTCCAATCAAGAGGCAATAGAAAAATTGAAAATTCCAGTTTCTGTCGGTGTTCCATTCAGCACTTTTAATATAATTGGATTGCCGGATGAGACGCCCGAGCTGTTTATGGACACAGTTGAATTAAACAGGCAATTGCAGTCTGACACAACAAATTGTTCTACCTTTGCTCCTTTTTACGGGTCAGAATTGAGAGAATATGCCGTGCAGAAAGGTTATATGGATAAAAATGTCATTTGTCACGGCACTTATGAAGATTCAGTTTTAAACATGCCTCAATTTCCCAAAGAAAAAATAAATGCCTTGAAACGGGTATTTGCCATGTATGTTAAATTTCCCAAGGAAAGATGGCCGGAAATAAAAAAAGCAGAGAAGTTTACTTCTAAAGGAAATACAAAATGGGAGGAATTACGCAAGGAATTTGTTGAAACCTACTTTGATTAGAGGCCCTGATAAAATGAGGGCCTTTTTATTTTTTTGCCACAATTCCATATCCATGGCTGTAATTTGTTTTTTCTTTCTTTGCTTTTGTGAATATTTTTAAGGATTTTATTATTTGAAAAACTGTGTTTATTGATATTTCAAAAATTTTTAAAAAAACTCGCGGTATAATTCTTAAATATCTGCTCTTTATATTTTTTGTTAAATTTTGATTTACTACATTGAACAATTCTTTTTTAATTACTTTGTAAATATCAAAAATATCCCCGATATTTTCTACTCTAGTTTTTACAAACCCGGCCTGCGAAAGCAGGTATTCAAAGCAAAATGGGGTATAGCGGTAAAAATCGTAAGGCTCCTGATGAATTTTGATAAAAAACGGCACGGTCATTAAAAGAATGCCGTCTTTTTTTAAGATGCGCAGGCATTCTTTTAATAATGCCTGCGGTTCAGAAACATGTTCCAAGACATTGGACAAAATTAAACAGTCAAATTTATTTGATTGAAACGGCAATTGTTTTGTTATGTCCGTCACAACATTAATTGGCTCATAATCAAAAAAGTCCATTGCTAAATAATTCATATTTTTTAGCAAAGTTTTAAAATGTGCCTTGCCAGCCCCGATATCAAGAACATAAGAGCCGAAAGGGATATTTTTTAATTCTGTTTCAAAAAAAACGAAATTTTTTTTGCGCCACTCCGTCCATTTTTTACTGTCCGTAATTTTAATGTCCGTTGAAGGGTTAATGTCTTTTTTGACTTGAGTGAAATAATACTTGTTATTTTTTAAATCAAAAGAAGAACCGCATTTTTTGCAAACAATCTTTTCTTTCTCTTCAGACAATTCGCCGAGGCATTTTTGGCAAGCTAAAAAATCTAAGATATTTTTCATTAAAACTAATTTTACTCTAGATTTATCTGTTTGCCAACAGCTCATCGCCATGTTATATTTTTTATAATGAAAACAGTTTTTCTCTTTATTCATCATCGTTCCTATGTTTCTGATTTGTTGAAGGGCGAATATATAAAATATCTTGCGACTAAATATGAAGTTGTTATATTTTTGCAGGAGTTGAATGATGATTACTATAAGTCAGAGAATATAACCTATATAAAATTTCCATTTAAAATGGGAAGATTTTGGAGTTTGTTTGATACTATTCTTCGGCCGTTTTTAATCAGGAGATTTGATAATCAGCCCGGAGTTCAATTCAGATATGTTTTGTATTCCGGAAATGACTGGCGAAAAAATATTTTGAGAAAAATTGCATTGATATTGCCTAGTAATTTTTTCAGCCCCAGATTTTTTTTCTGGCTTGAAAAAATTTTTGTGCCCCAATCAAAAATCTTTTTAGAATATATAAAAAAACATAATCCAAGTTTGGTTATTGTGCCAACCCCGGGCTTGAGTTTTATGGAGGCCTGGGCGATTTTGTGCGCCAAAAAATTTAAAATCCCGAGTGTTTGCATAAATTTTTCTTGGGATAATCTGACAACTTATCCCCGTTCAATCAGAAAAACAGATTATATGATTTGTTGGAATGAAATTATAAAAAAAGAAGCAATAGAGCTTCATTACTATTCAAAAGATTCAGTTTTTGTTTCCGGCATTATAAGATATGACAATTTTTTTAAAGACGATGACGATAAAATGACGCGTGAAGAATTTTTAAAAAGTAAAAATCTTAACCCAAATAAAAAGACAGTTTTAGTGGCTACTGCAACTGATCCAAATTTGGATTTGCATAAAAATATTATCAGGGCGATTTCAGTCATGGATATTAATGTGTTGGTAAGGCTGCATCCGTTAGAAAGAGAAAGTATTTACGAGGAATTTAAAAAATTAAGCAATGTTAGGGTTGAATTGGCTGGCACGGTAAAGCAGGACGACAAGATAAAGGGTTGGCAGGTGGAAATGGAGGAAAAAGACCGATTGAATGTTCGCAGAATATTTAAATTCTGCAATATAAATATAAATCGTTCTTCTACTATCACTCTGGATTCTTTAATTTTTGATATGCCGGTTATCAGTCTTGATTTTGGCACCAGCAAAGTGCCAATTGTCACTTTTGCTCATTATCGGCCATTAATAGAAGAAGGAGCAGTGCGTTTAGCGCATAATATAGATGAAGTTAAAAAGTTTGTTGAAATGTATTTAAAAGACTCATCAATTGACAGGAAAAATAGAAAGAAAATTATAGAAAAAACAGTCGGTTTTAAAGACGGTTTATCTTATAAACGCAATGTCGATTTTTTAGATAAAATTTTAAAATAAAAAAATGAAAACCATTTTTATTCCTATTTTTTACAGGCCTCAGGCAAGAAATGTGCTGAGAACCGATATTTTAAAAACTCTGATTTCTAATAAAGATGTTAGGGTAATTATTTTTGTTCCAATTGAAAAACTGGAAGAGTATAAAAATGAATTTCAAAACGAAAATATAATTTTTGAAGGCATAGATGAACCGTTGGAATTTATTTCAAGGATGGACAAACTTTTTGGTCGGCTGGCGCTTTTTTATATAGATAGCCCCACAGGCAGATTTAATAGAAAAGAATGGCTGTTGTACGGCAAAAAGAGCCCGGCGCGCTATCTAATTTCAATGTTTTTTCTTTTGCTTTTCGGAAATATAAAGATATTTAGAACAATTACAAGATTTTTTGATTTTTATTTTATTAAAGATAATCGCTATCAGCAATATTTTGAAAAATATCAGCCGAATCTGATTTTTCTTTCCAATTTCACCACAAAAATAGACAGGGCATTTCTTCGCCACGCGAAAAAAAATAAAATTTTTTCCGTAGGAATGATAAATGCCTGGGACAATATTACTTTAGCCAAATATCCTTTTAGAATTTTACCGGATAAACTTATCGCTTATAACAAAATTATAAAAGAGGAAGCTGAAAAATATATTGATATGCAGGAAAAAGATATTTTTATAAGCGGATGGCCGCATTTTGATCATTATGTTAATTCTAAAAGAATTTCACGCGAAGAGTTTTGCAAAAAACTCGGAATTAATTCTCAAAAAAGAATTCTGCTTTTTGCCTCTATTGGCAGTACGCTTAATCCAACAGAATGGCAAACGCTTTCGCTTTTAGACAAGGCAATTTTAGATGGAAGATTGCCGGATGATTTGACGATAATTTTTCGCCAGCACCCGACTGAAAAAACAAAAATGGAAAATGTTAAAACAAGCGGGCATGTAGTAATTGATGACTCAAAAACAATAATTAAAAAAGAAGATAAAAATTATTCAGAAATTTTAAAAAGCGACATGGATCATCTTGCGGACTCTCTTTTTCATTCCGATGTCACTATCAATACCTGTTCAACAATGAGTATTGATGCTGCTGTTTTTGACAAGCCGATTGTAAATATTGCTTTTGACGGTCTGGAGCAGAAACCATTTCATCAGAGCGTAAGGAAGTTTTATACTATTCATCATGTTCATTATCAGCCGATTATGAAAACCAAAGGAGTTAAAATTGCTTATAATATTGATGAACTGGTGAAATATATAAATATGTATTTGGAAAATCCATCTTTGGATAAAGACAACAGAAAACGAATTGTTGAAGAACAATGTTATAAATTAGACGGCCGATCAGGCCAGAGAATAGGAGAATATTTATTATTATGTGCGGGATAATCGGGACAATTGGAAAAATTCCCAAAAAGGAAGAGTTTGAAAAAGCCCGTGATGTTTTATCGCACCGCGGGCCTGATGATTTTGGCGCTTATTATAATGAAAAAGACGGGGTGGCTTTAGGCCATCGCCGGCTGTCTATTATTGATTTATCTCTAGCGGGCCATCAGCCTTTTTTGAGCAATGACGGGCGCTATGCCGTTGTTTTTAACGGCGAGATTTATAATTATTTAGAATTAAAAAAAGAACTGGAAAATTTTTATGATTTTAAAACCAAGACTGATACCGAAGTTTTACTGGCTTCTTATATTAAATGGGGGAAAGATTGCCTTCAAAAATTTAACGGTATGTTTGCTTTTGCTATTTGGGATGAAGAAAAAAAAGAACTTTTTTGCGCTAGGGACCGTTTGGGTGTAAAGCCCTTTTATTACTCCTCAATAAACTCGGAGCAAGTTTTTTGTTTTTCTTCCGAAATTAAAGGGCTACTTGCTTTGGAAATTAAGCCTGAACCAAATGACAAAATTATTTATGATTATTTGGCATATGGATTATATGATCACAGCAATGAGACTTTTTTTAATAAAATTTTAAAACTGCCGGCCGGACATTATTTAGTTTATAAAAATAACAAGCTGGATATTTTTAAATACTGGGATCTGGCTGATATTAAAAAAGCGCCGTCCAAAATTTCTTTAATAGAAGCCAAAGAAAAATTTCTTGAATTGCTCAGCGATTCTATTAAATTGCGTCTGCGCAGTGATGTAAAAGTTGGTGTTAATCTTTCCAGCGGGCTTGATTCTGCTACTTTGCTATTTTTTGCGGAAAAAATTACAGGCAGAAATCTGGATATTTTTTCCATGTGTTCAGTGGAGGAGGAATATGACGAGTGTTCTTTGATAAAAAATTTTTTAGATGAAAAGCAAAAAAATAAATGGCATAGATCCTGCTTGAAACCTGAAGAAGTTATGGAATTAATAGTCCAATTAATTGAATCTCAAGATGAGCCGTACGGGGGAATTCCAACTATTGCTTATCATCAATTGGCTGGCTTGGAAAAAGACAAAGGAGTCACTGTTGTTTTAGAAGGCCAGGGCGGAGATGAAATTTTGGCCGGTTATAAATATTATCAGCCTGAATTTATTGAAAATATGATGAAGGAAAAACAAGGATTTAAATATAGCCAGGATATGAGTACGCAAATAAATACCTATGTTTTAAAAGATAGTTTTTTGAAAAAAGAATTTCATAATTTTATTTACAGACGACCCTTTAAATCAGAACTTTTGAATGCTCAATACAGGGATATTGTTTATTCAAAATTGCCCAGAGTTTTAAGGTTTAATGATAGAATGAGCATGGTTTTTGGCAGGGAATGGCGTCAGCCCTATTTAGATTACCGGATTGTGGAAATGTGTTTTTTTCTGCCAGATGAATTAAAAATAAACAACGGGGTCCAGAAATTCTTATTAAGGGAAACAATGAAAGAGATTGTTCCTAGTGATGCAGGACAAAGGCCGAAAAAAACTTTTGGCGCCATTCAAACTCCTTGGTTCAGAAAATATCTTAAGGATTATATTATAGAAATTTTAAATTCTGAATCTTTTGGTCAAAGGCCTTATTGGAATCAAGAAAAAGTTTTAGAGGAAGCAAATAAATTTTTTAACGGAGAAGGAGATAATTCTTTTTTCATTTGGCAGTGGGTAAATTTGGAATTATGGCTGAGAAAATATATTGACTCCGCGCAACAAGATTAATGACAAATAATTATTATTGTGATAGTTTTTAATTAATAAATATGGATAAAAATTTCAATATTTTAGGTGTTATTACCGCGCGCGGCGGATCAAAAGGGATTCCTGGGAAAAATATTAAAATTTTGGGCGATAAACCGCTGATTGCTTACACTATTGATATAGCAAAAAAAAGTAAACTCATAACTCATCTTATTGTTTCAACTGAAGACGAAGAAATAATTGATGTTGCAAAAAAATATGGGGTAGATGTTCCATTTGTCAGACCAAAAGAATTGGCTCAAAACAATACTCCTCATTTGCCGGTTATGCAGCACGCCATAAAATTTATGGAAGAAAAACTAGGCATTGTTTTTGATTATGTTGTGATTTTACAGCCCACTTCTCCATTTCGGATTCCCGATGATATAGACAACACATTAAAAAAATTAATTAAAAACAAAGCTGATAGCGCTGTTTCTTTGATGGAAGTGGGCAATTATCATCCCATGAGAATAAAAAAATTGGAAGGAGATAGAGTTTTGGATTATTGTATGGCTGAACAGGAAGGAATCAGAAGGCAGGATTTGCCAACAGCTTATAAAAGAAGCGGAGCCGTTTATGCTATGCAAAGAAATCTTTTAATGGAGCAAAACAGATTGTATGGAAATTATAATGTTGGTCTTGCAGTTCCTCAAGAGCGTTCCATAGATATTGATGAACCAATGGATTGGCTGAAAGCGGAATATATGTTGAAGGAATTAAAGCAAAAAGGATATGAGTTCTAAAGATACAAATTTTAAAATTTTAAACACAATCGGAGAAAAATTTTCCGAAAAAGGTAAAATAATTCTTGCTCAACTGGGGCAAGTTGATTATTTAGATTTGGACCAGAACAGCCTTTTGAATATTGTAGAAAAATATGATGTTATTGCGGTGGGATTAGGGCTTAATATAGACAAGGAAATAATAGATAATGGGAAAAATTTAAAAATAATTATAACAGCCACAACCGGGCTTGATCATATTGATATAAATTATGCCGAATCCAAGGGCGTTAAGATTTTAAGCTTAAGGGGTGAAAATGAATTTTTGGACACTATTACAGGCACAGCTGAATTGGCTTTCGGTCTGACAATAGATTTGATGCGGTTTATTCCATGGTCTTTTGATGATGTTAAGAATTATCATTGGGACAGGGAAAAATTCCGCGGATATAATTTATCCGGCAAAACATTGGGGATTGTCGGTTTAGGCCGGTTAGGCAGAATGATGGCTGTTTACGCTAGGGCTTTTGGAATGAAAATTATTTATTTTGACCCGAATATTGATAATAAAGAATACGAAAAAACGGATTTTAACAATTTGCTTAAACAAAGCGATATTATTTCTATCCATGTTCATTTAAATAATGAAACAGAAAATTTATTTAACAAAGAAGCTTTTTTAAAAATGAAAAACATCGCATTTTTGATTAATACTTCGCGCGGGAAAATAGTCAATGAAGAAGAATTATTGGAGGCATTGGAAAACAAAAAAATAGCCGGCTATGGCGCTGATGTTTTGGCGGATGAGCTGGAATTTGATAATAATTTTTCCAATCATCCCTTGGTGGAATATTCTAAAAATAATCGCAATGTCATTATAGTTCCTCATATTGGCGGAATGACTTATGAATCTAGGGAATTAACGGATATTTTTA
>JAHIER010000084.1 GCA_018901555.1 Patescibacteria group bacterium | reverse complement strand
TAAACTTTTCTACAAGTCACCACTATGAAGAGATTACAAAGGTTATTTCATCAAGCTCCTAGATTCTGTTATATTTTTCTGCAAAATCAATATACTCTGTCTGCCCTCGTTTTTTCCCTTTTTTTGCAATTAAAATTCTCGAGAAAATTCTGTTTTCAAGTAGCCAGATGCACATTCCTTTTTCCACTTTGTCAAGATATCCCTTTGCTTTTACCTCAATTCCAATCACATCAAAACCCTTCTCTGTTTTTTTAAAGCACATAAAATCAGGAAATCCTGTTCCAATAACTAGCACTTTCTTAAAAGGATTATATTTTCTCTTCGCAGGTACAATTTTATTTTTTTCATAGTCGATAGTGTTCATCCACCTGTTAACAACCCATCCCATTTCCTCAAGTCCTGCACGAACTTTTGCTTCAAATCTCGCACCCGATGCCCTGCTTTTTTTTCCACGAATAGAATTAGGGCTTTTTTTTCCACTCATAAAATTAACAATTAATTATTCTTTTTAAAAATATCTTGATTCTTCCTAACGAACTTATTTAACATTCTGCTAAAAATAGGGGTTTTTTTCCTTCGAATATAAAAATAACCAACAAAAGATATAAATAGCGCACCAAAAGAATTAACAATTAAATCCCACATTGTGTCAACAAGTCCTGACTTTTGCATATTCATTCTAAAAATTTGGTCCATTCCAAACTCAAATATTTCCCACAGAGTTCCAATCGCAACTGCAAAACAAAAGGAAAATACAATAATCCATATAGGTTTTGTTTCTATTTTATTCTTGTAATAAAGAATATACATTATTAAAAATCCTGCAAAGCCCATAGCTATTCCAAAACCTGCATGAAGCAAAATATCCCACCATAATAGTTTGGTATAATAACTTCTCACTTCTCCAAGAAAAAGCGAGGCATAAATAAATAGAATTATTACAAATTCAAATTCTAGAGGAAGATCGATTCTATATTTTTTTTCAATAAAAAAAGGAAGATAAGTCAAAAGCAAAATTAAGGAGGTGATAAAAAATAGGGGCCATCTTTGATTAAAAATTTCTAGAACTATTGCGACAATAAGAGTTAATCTCAGAAAATATGTAAAATAAAACGGGATTTTTTCAAGGATTTTTAGTTTTTTGTCTTTATCCATTAAGAAAAAAACATAAGTCTCTTTTTATTATTTCCTATATCTGTTAGCAATTATTCCAATTGAGACAATTATCAAAATCACAGGCAGCCATGGAAAATCAAAGTCAATATAACCTAACGAACTGAATGCCCAAACAATTCCAACTACCAAAAGAATTACTGCCAGAGTTGGAAATTTTTGTTTTACCATCTCACAAATCCCTCGCATGCAAGGTCCGTCTGTGATTTTCTTTCATTTGGCATTACTATGGCGAATGAGCGGGAATAATTATAAGTCTCTCGCCTGTAATGTTCTACGATTATTCTCCCTCGCACGTTTAATTCCTTCTCTTAAAATTTCCTCAGCTTTTCTTTCAAGAGCCATACCGACTTCTTCAGCAACAGAGGTTATTTCCTCTTCTTTTCCCTGCAGTTCTTTCACAACTTTTTTGATGTTTGTTTTGGCGATTAAGACCATTTTATTTAAAGTTTAACCAATTATATAAGTTTTTGTGACGATTATTCCGTCAACAATTAATCCAATAATTGAAATTATTAATATTATTACTCCATATTTTCTTATAGATTTATCTTTTGATTTTAAAATTCGCGTAGCGCAAAAAAATAAAATTGCAAATCCTATAAACCCAAAAATGTCAAAAAATTCTGCATTCATTTCTTCTCCCCTTCTTGTTTCATAAAAGGAAACAAAATAACATCTCGTATCGACGGCTGATTTGTTAGAAGCATAATCAATCTATCAACACCCAAACCCAAACCAGTTGTAGGAGGCATTCCAATTTTCAATGCATTCAAAAAATCATCATCAAGCTTTTCAGCCTCGTCATTTAAATTGGAATTTTTCTCCTGCTCTTTCCAATATTCTTCTAAAACCTGCGGGTCATTTAACTCAGAATAATTATTTCCCATCTCCCATCCATTAATAAATGGCTCAAACCTTTCTGCATAATTTTTATTTTTCTCTTTCTGTTTCGCAAGCCCGCAAGTCTCATAAGGATAATCATAAATTATCGTTGGCTGAATCAATTTTGGCTCAACCAATTCAGAAAAAATTTCTTCAATTGCAACGCCTTTTTTAAAG
>JAHIER010000053.1 GCA_018901555.1 Patescibacteria group bacterium | reverse complement strand
AGATAAATAACCTCTGGCAAAGAAATAATTACAGCTAGAATTAAAATTAAGACAATTTTTTTGAATAAATCTCTATTTTTCTGCCATAATTGCCAAAAAGCAAAAAAAACAGTGGTGAACCCCATGGCAAGAAATGAGTGATAATGAGCTAATGGTGAAAAACCTAAGATTAAAATTAGCGCATAAAATATTTTTTTATTTTTATTTTCTCGGAACTTAAGAAGCAGATAAAAAAAGAGTGCAAACAAAAAATATCCCAAAAAGAAAGATCTTTGGTGCATAAAAACCAAGGTTAAAGGAGCGCCCCAGACAATATTTTGCTGGGGATAAATAGCGTCCCATTTGGTTATAGTAGAAATATTCTTTTGAACCAAAAAATCAACAAATTGGCTTAAGGACATTGATTGTCCGATTAACTGGTCGGTTATTATATAATAAGAACCTAGCCCAGATCCTAAAAAAAATAAAAGCACGGCCAGCAAAGCCAGCCATTCTTTTTTAAGAATTTTTTTGTAAATTAAAAAAGTTAGAATAATGCTTAAACTCGCCAGAATCATAACAGGAAAATGCAGTGAAAGGCGCAAATGGCCGGTAATTTTTAAGAATAATCCGCTTATCCAGTTAATAAAAAAAGAATAACGGATTCGATCCCCAGTAAAAATCGGTTCATTAAAATCAAATAAATTACCATAACCAAATTTAGTGACTTGAGTTAAATGGAAAGGAATGTCGCCATAGCCATTAATGGCAGTTTTCATATTTCCATCTTGGTCATAGAGAAAAGTTTTTGAAATAAGAAAAAGATGAAGGCAGATAAATAGAATAAGTATAAAAAATACAATAAATCTACTAATCTTTTTGTTCATAATGATTTCGGGCTGCGGAGAATTGAACTCCGTCTACGCCCTCCCGAAGGGCGCGTACTACCGGTATACGACAGCCCGCTGTTTGTTTCGGGGTACTCGGATTCGAACCGAGATTAAATCTTCCCAAAAGACTCGTGCTGCCATTGCACTATACCCCGTTTTACCCCATTCGCTGGGCAATATTTAGCATTATACACTATAAAATAATGTTTTCCAGTAAACGGAATTTGGCTTTGCGGGTTTTAAAATCAAGAAAAACAGCCAAAGAATCAGTTTGCCATTCTGTATCCTCGGGGATCTTTTTGTCTAATAAATAAGTCTGACTAGCTCGAGCCAAGCGTTTTCTTTTCCAATGATGAATATTGTCTTCAGGCCTAAACCAGTTATAGTCATAACTGGTCGGCCGAACTGATTTGTCTTTCAAATCAGTTTTAGGCTCATAATTTGTTTCAGATGAAACAGTTGTGGTTTTGACCTCTACAAAATGCAAAATATTATCTTTAGTTGCAATAATATCAATCTCACCCCATTTTTTTCTATAGTTTCGTTCAATAATCTTATAGCCTTGTTTCATGAGAAACTTGCAAGCCATATCTTCTCCTAAATTCCCTATTGTTTGTTTTTGTGTAAAGGACATTTTTATAAAAGACAATTCCGCTACAGGCGAAATGTCCATAACATGTGGATAATGTGTATATCTAATGCCCCTGCCAGGATTCGAACCCGGAATACGACGTCCGAAGCGTCGCGTGATGTCCATTTCACCACAGGGACTATAAAATAAATTATATCATATTTTTACTTTTTTAAAACCATAACCTATGGAGGTTGAACCTCGATATTTTATTTGTTATAATAATTTGTATGCAAAAACCAGTTTTTACAGAGGGTCAAATTTATCATATTTTTAATCGAGGGGTTGAAAAAAGGCAGATATTTTTAAATGGTTTTGACTATTCTCGTTTTGTGCATAATTTGTTTGAATTTAACGATATTAATCCAGCTATTAACATGAATTATTATTTTGATACAGAGCAACCTATGGAGGTTGAACCTCGATATTTTAATAGAAAGAAAAGGAGCTTATTAGTTGAAATTTTGGCTTTTTCTCTCATGCCCAACCATTTTCATCTACTTATTAAAGAGAGAAGAAAAAATGGTATTGTAAGATTTATGCAAAAACTTGGTACTGGTTACACAATGTATTTTAATAAAAAATATGATCGTGTGGGCGGACTATTTCAAGGACGATTTAAGGCTGTTTTAATCAACAAAGAATCACATCTTATTTACTTACCTTATTATATCCACTTAAATCCAATAGAATTAATAACCTATGGAGGTTCAACCTCGATAGATTTGCAAAAACAAATGGATTTTTTAGAAAATTATAAATGGAGTAGTTTTCTTGATTATATTGGAGAAAAAAACTTTCCGTCAATAACTCAAAGAGAATTTTTATTAGGTGCTTTGAATATTACTGAAAATGAATATAAAAAAGAAACAGAAAACTTTATTAAAGAATACAACAATAATAATCTTGATAAAATTAAAGATGTAATAATTGATAATGATTAAAACTATGGAGGTTCAACCTCGATATATTCCAAAAATTATTGAAGAGGTTATAAAAACGCTCAAAAAAGCTGGTTTTGAGGCTTTTTTAGTTGGCGGTTGTGTTAGAGATCTTGTGTTGCATATGAAACCAAAAGACTGGGATATTACTACCAATGCTAAACCAGAAGAAATCATTAAGCTTTTCCCCAAAACCGTATATGAGAATAAATTCGGGACCGTCGCTATTATTAATGATCCCGTTGCAAGCGGGATAGATGAAACATTAAGGGTTATTGAAATCACTCCTTATCGTTTAGAATCTAAATATTCCGACAAAAGACATCCTGATTCTGTTCGTTTCACAAGAAACCTTGAAGAAGATCTTAAAAGAAGGGATTTTACAATAAATGCAATGGCTATGGATATAGATAATAATGTTTCATGTGAAACTATTATTGATAATTTTAATGGTTCTACGGATTTAAAAAGTAAGATTATAAGGGCTGTTGGAGATCCAAATGAAAGGTTTACAGAAGACGCCCTCCGTATTTTAAGAGCGATTCGTTTAGCAACAGAGTTAGCTTTCAATGTTTCAGATGAAACATTGAAAGCTATAAGGTTACACGCGAAACTTTTACAAAAAATCTCTCAGGAACGAATTAGAGACGAGTTTGTAAAAATATTAATGACAGATAAGCCCAGCAAGGGTATTCAAATGATGCATGAAATGGGAGTTTTAAAATATGTGATACCAGAATTAGAAGAAGGCATTGGGATTGACCAAAACAAAGCGCACAAGTTCACAGTTTGGGAACATAATTTAAGAAGCCTTGATCATGCTGCTTTTAAAAACTTTCCCTTAGAGATTCGTTTATCTTCATTGTTCCATGATATTGGTAAGCCAGCTTCTCGTAGGTGGAATAAGGAGAAAAAAGATTGGACTTTTTATGGACATGAGATTATTGGGGCAAAGATGTCCGTTAGAATTCTTTCTAGATTAAAGTTTCCCAAAAGGACAAGTGATTTAATCACAAAATTTGTCCGTTATCATTTATTTTTTTCAGACACAGAAATTATCACTCTTTCAGCTGTGCGTAGAACTGTCCGTAATATAGGACCAGAAAATGTTTGGGATCTAATGAAGGTGAGATTTTGTGACAGAGTAGGCATGGGCAGGCCAAAAGAAACACCTTATCGTTTGCGCAAGTACGAATCAATGATTGAAGAGGCAATGAGAGCCCCACTTTCCGTGGCTATGTTAAAAATGGATGGCAATAGAGTAATGGAATTATTAAAAATCCCACCTGGTCCCAAAATTGGCTTTATTTTGCACCTTCTTTTAGAAGAAGTATTAGATGATCCCAAGAAAAATACTATTAAATATCTTGAAAAAAAGGTTAAAGAATTAGGTAAATTATCAGAAAAAGAATTGGAAAAAATTGGTAAAAAAGCAAAAGAAACCAAAGAGGAAATAGAAAAAAAAGAAGTTAATGCTATACGCAAACGCTGGTATGTAAAGTAAAAAAATGTTATTATTTTTTTAAGTAGTTTAAAGTAATTAACAAAGGTCATTTTTAAAAATATAAAATATTAAAAACAATGAAAAATTTAAAATCCTTGATAATTTCAGGGGCATTAATTTCAGCATTAGTTGTCCCATTGCTGTCATCAGCAGTAACAGTAGATGAATTAAATGTTCAGATTAATGCGTTACTACAACAAATTCAGCAATTGCAAAGTCAATTGCAGAGTTTAATAAGCATAGGCGCATCAACTGGTTCTTCTACGCCAACACCTACAATGCCAGCAGGAACCGTTGCTTATTGTTCTCCATCTATGTCTTACAATCTGTATTTTGGATTAACAGACAATGATTCAGAGAATCAAGTTTCTCAAGCGCAGAATTTTCTTGCGCAATGGACTGATATTTATCCAGAAGGTCTAGTGACAGGATATTATGGCCCATTAACTGAATCAGCTATTAAAAAGTTCCAATGTAATCATGGTATTGTTTGTTCTGGAGCGCCGGAAACTACTGGTTATGGAGCCGTCGGCCCATTAACTAGGGCCAAAATTAGATGTCTTTGCGGATGGTGTTCTCCAACCCCAACGCCTTCTTTTTCGCCAACACCTTTGGCAACACCGATATCAACACCTTCGTCAACACCGACTCCTGCCGTTACTCCTACTCCCTCACCTTCTCCATTAATAAACCTTAATGCCACTAATATAGTAGCCACTATCTATAGCGCAACCAGCGCGCAAGGAGTTGATTCTTGCAAAACAGCTTCTGATCCTGCAACAGTAGCAGTAGGTTATTGGGATTTAGGCAATTATGGTTATTGCGATAACAATATTCCAAAATGTCAGAATGGCTCTAAAAAAGTAATTATGGCAGACACTCAAATGCCAGATGGTAGTGTGAAATATCACACAGCTTGTGTGTTGCCAAATCAAACAACAGCCACTAATATAGTAGCCACTATCTATAGCGCAACCAGCGCGCAGGGAGTTGATTCTTGCCACATTTATTCGGATACTCATCCATCAGGAGGAACTTTTGCTGATCAGGTTGGTTATTGGGATTCAGGCAATTATGGTTATTGCGATAACAATATCCCAAAATGTCAGAATGGCTCTAAAAAAGTAATTATGGCAGACACTCAAATGCCAGATGGTAGTGTGAAATATCACACAGCTTGTGTTCTTCCTCAATAAAAAAGAAGATTTTATCTAATCATTTTTAATTCGTTTAGCGTGAAAAGTTTTATGTATTTCACGAAGTTGTTTGTCTGTGACATGAGTATAAATTTGAGTGGTAGTGATATTTGAATGTCCGAGCATGGCTTGAACTGAACGCAAATCAGCGCCCGCGCTTAAAAGATCAGTGGCAAAACAATGCCTGATTACATGCGGAGTTAATTTTTTAGAAATCCCCGCTTTAATAGCATAATATTTTACAATTCTTTCTATAGAACGAGAAGTGATACGCAAATTGTCGGAAACTAAGTTTCCGACTCGAATAAATAATGCTTCTTCAACATCTTTGCGTTTTTCTAAATAATTTTTTAGCGCTTGTTTAGCTGTTTCAGACAAAAAAACTACTCTTATTTTTTCGCCTTTTCCGCGTACGGAAAATTCTCCGGTTTTGGCGTTTTCAATGTGCTCTCGGTTTAAAGAACAAAGCTCGGAAACACGCAAACCAGTTGAAAAAAGAAGTTCTAAAATAGCTTTGTCCCTTAGAGATTTAAGGTCATCTCCTTGCGGGCTGTCCAATAGGCGCCTTAGTTCTTCTTCGCTAATAAGATCAAGTTCGCGCTGGGGAACTTTGGCTAGTTCAATGCGCTCCGGAGCCATTGATTTTATGTTTCTTTTTGCTAAGTATTTTAAAAATACGCGCAAAGCAATAAGATAATAGTTTTGAGTTTTCTTTTTAAGGTTGTTTCGATTGAGCCAAAGGCGGAATTTTCTAACAGATTCATCATCAATGTTTTTAGGGTCATTTATGTTTGAAAATTTTAAAAAAGTCCGAAGATAACGGTCATAATTTTCAACAGTTTTTAAACTGCGCCCTTTTTCAATTTCCAAATACTCCAAAAATTGCTTATGGAGTTCTTTTACATCATTCATTGAGTATTATTATATCACAACTCCATCTTTGCAAAGGTTAAACCTTCGTACTTATCAAGGACAAGGGCTTGCAAAAGTTAGAGATGTTTGGTAAGAATTTATTTAGATTAAAAAACACGGGGAGGTGATAAGATGAAAAGAAATTTAACCTTTGTGTTGTTGTTTATTATTTCCGCCGTTATGCAATCTTGCGCTTTTGATGATTTCATGAGAAAGATTCATAATGCGCCGGAAGACGGTGTTTATAAAACACAATATGCTACAGTAAGATTTGAGAATGAAGATTGGTCAGTTGCCGATATGATTGACGAAAGAGTTGATGAAATTATTCTAAAAGTTGCTGAATTATTAGAAGTTGATAAACAGACACTTCCAAAGATAAATATCGTTTTATATAATGGTTTTATTATTCCTAATTCAGTATGTCGTTGCGACGGATATAGTTGCCGGGAAAATGAATTTTTTAAAAAAGCTGGATGCTATAGTTTTGGAAGCAAAATTATTTATCTTGCCAGGGGCAGAATAGATGCCTGTGTTTTAGGACACGAGATAACTCATGTTCTAGTTAATCATTGTAGGCCAGGTGCTTTAGTGGAAGATCAAGAGCAGATAGCTACTTATATTGAAAATAATTTACCTTATTCTTGCGATTACAGAGATTATTTTCGTTAACAAAATGAAACAAGGGCGAGTTAACCACTCGCCTTTTTGCTTGCAAAAGTTAGAGATGTTTGGTAAGAATTTATTTAGATTTTAAAAAGGAGGAAAGAGAATAATGAATCAGAAAAAAGAAGATGCACACAGTGTACTAGTTTTAGAGGATAAGGAAATTATAGAAAATGTGCCAGTCGCGAATACTTTTGATGAAGCTGTTGAAAAGATTGCAGAATATTTTCGGAGCGGAAAATCTGACGGTATAATTGAGATTTCTCAAAAAGCGGCAAAAAATAGTGATGGTAAATTTGGGATACTGTTGAGAATTGATCCATGTAAATTACTTATTTTTGTATCTGAGTTGAAGATAATATCTTGTGAGAATCTTTCTTTGCTTGTGGGTAAGGCAATGCTTGATGCAAGTTTTGCAAAGCATCCAAAAGACAAGAAACTTGATTTTGGTGATATAATGGCGGGCTAATGCCCGCTTTTTTATATCCTTGCGAAGGAGGGTCCTTCGCGGTATACTTTAGGCATGTTAAGAAAAGTCAGCTTTGTTCCTGATAATTATTATCATATTTACAATCGCGGCGTAGAAAAACGGAATATTTTTCAAGAAAAATCTGATTACGAAAGATTTTTAGCCCTTTTGTATTTAGGCAATGATATTCAACCAGTGGATATAAGGGAGCATTTTCGCGAAGGAGGGTCCTTCGCGGAATTGTTTAATAAAGAAAGAAAAGAAAATCTTGTTGATATTGGCGCTTATTGTTTGATGCCGAATCATTTTCATTTACTTTTAAAACCAAAGACAGAAGAGGGTCTCACGGTTTTTATGAAAAAGATTTGCACCGGTTATTCAATGTATTTCAATTTAAAAAATCAAAGAAGCGGAATATTATTTCAAGGAGAATTTAGGGCAAATTTAGCCGACAAAGATCAATATCTAAAATATCTTTCTGCTTACATTCATTTAAATCCAGTAAAATTAATAGAAGCGGGTTGGAAAACAAGGGAAATTAAAAATATTAACAAGGCAAGAAAGTTTTTAGAAAATTATCAATGGTCAAGTTATCTTTATTATACTGGCGCAAAACCATCAGATCCTATTTTAAATTCCAAAGAATTTCCGGAATATTTTGAGAATTCAAAAGAATTCAATGATTTTATTAATGACTGGATTGTTTTTGCGAAGGAGGGTCCTTCGCAAGAGTTGCAAGATTAAAATTTCTATGGTAATGTTAGATTATTATGGCTTTGACGATTAAGAAAAAGCAGAAAATAATTGGAGAACACAAGGTTCATGACAAAGATACCGGCTCTCCAGAAGTTCAGATTGCTATTCTCACCAAGCAGATTGATGAATTAGCAAAACATCTGAAAAAGAACCACAAGGACGACCATTCCCGAAGGGGGCTTTTGAAAATGGTGGCTGATCGCAGAACATTAATGAATTATCTTATGCGCAAAGATGAAAAAAGATATAATTCTTTGGCAAGAAAATTAGACCTAAAACAGGTTAAAAAATAAAATGGGAGTATTTTCAAGTAGCAATTCATTAAAATATAGCAACCAAAGAGTGGCAGTATTTATAGATGTGCAGAATCTTTATCATTCCGCCCGCGCCCTTTACCAAAAAAGAGTAAACTTCAAAGAACTTTTGGAATCAGGAGTAGGCGATAAACAGCTTATTCGCGCTTTTGCCTACGTGGTGCGCACAAAAACAGGGGAAGAAAAGCCGTTTTTTGAAGCTTTGACTAAGTTGGGTATTGAAATTAGGGTTAAGGATTTGCAGGAATATTATGGTGGAATGAAAAAAGCTGATTGGGATGTTGGCATTGCCGTGGATGCTATTAAAACAGCGAGCATTGTTGATGTTGTTGTCTTGGCCAGCGGTGATGGCGATTATATTCCTTTGGTAGAATATTTAAAAAATCAAGGCAGAAGAGTTGAAGTAATGGCCTTTGGTCGTTCCACTTCATCAAAATTAAAAGAAGAAGCCGATGAGTTTATGGATTTGGATGAAAATCCTAAAAAGTTTTTAATTAAAGGTTAAAGAAGGTTGGAAATAAAAATGCAAATAAAAAAATACGATACAGATTTTGGTAGTGAAAAATTGTCCGTTGAAATTTCTGATTTAGCTGACCAAGCTAATGGTTCTGTCCTTGTCCGTTATGGAGACACGGCGGTTTTTGCCACAGCGGTTATGTCGCATAATAGGCGCGAGGGCCTGGATCATTTTCCCTTGTCAGTTGATTATGAAGAGAGATTTTACGCCGCGGGCATGATTTTAGGGAGTAGGTTTATAAGGCGTGAAGGCCGTCCTTCAGAAGAGGCAATTTTAACTTCAAGATTAATAGATAGAACAATCCGACCGCTTTTTGACAGGCGGATTCGCAATGAAGTTCAAATTGTGGTGCTGGCTTTGTCAGTGGACAGTAAAAATGATCCGGATATTCCGGCTATTATTGCCGCTTCTTTGGCCTTAGGAATTTCTGATATTCCTTGGGGAGGTCCGGTTGGCGGAGTTAGAATGGGATATCTGGACTTGGCGGTTTCACCGCCACTTGGCGGTGAAACCGCCAAGTTTATGGTAAATCCAACTTATCAGGAAAGAGAAAATTCTTTGTTTGATCTTGTTGTTTGCGGTAAGAATGGAAAAGTAAATATGATTGAAGCCGGCGCTAAAGAAATTCATGAAGACATTCTAGCGGAGGCAATGGAACGGGGCGCTAAAGAAATTTTAAAAATTCAGGAATTTCAGAAAAAAATTATAAAAGAAATTGGCAAAGATAAAACACAGATTGAAATTAAAGAAGAAATGCCGGAAATGAAAGAATTTTTTGAAAAAGAATATACTCAAAAACTTCACGGAATCATTTTTTCCGGAGAAAAACATGGATTAAGCAATTTAAAATCTGAATGGATAAAATCCGCAAAAGAAAAATTCGGAGAGGAAAATTGGGATTTGGCTGAAGATCTTTATGAGGAAGTTATTAATGACATAATTCATAAAGAAATTTTAGATGCGCCGGATGGTAAAGAAAAAAGAGCGGATGGTAGAAAAATTGATGAATTGCGGCCGCTTTATGCTAATGTACGAATCCTCCCGCTTATTCACGGATCAGGAATATTTTTCCGTGGCGGCACTCACATTTTTTCTGCTGTAACTTTAGGGGGTCCGAAAGAAGGACAACTTATAGAGGGAATGGAAATTCAAACAACCAAACATTTTCTTCATCATTATAATTTTCCTCCTTTTTCTACTGGCGAGACCGGTAGAATTGGCGGAACTGGAAGAAGGGAAATTGGGCATGGCGCTTTAGCAGAGCGGGCTTTGTCTGCTGTAATTCCTTCGCGCGAAGAATTTCCTTACACTATTCGCGTGGTTTCTGAATCAATGGCTTCTAACGGCTCAACTTCCATGGGTTCGGTTTGCGCGTCAACATTGGCTTTGATGGATGCTGGCGTGCCCATAAAAAATCCAGTTGCTGGTATTGCTATGGGGCTTATGTTCAAAGATGAAAAAAATTATAAAGTTTTAACAGATATTCAGGGCCCAGAAGACCATCACGGTGATATGGATTTTAAGTGCGCCGGCACTAAAGAAGGAGTAACTGCTATCCAAATGGATGTAAAAGTTGAAGGAATTGCTGTTGAGATTTTGAAAAAAGCTTTGGTTCAGGCAAGAAAAGCTAGAGAGCAGATTTTAGAAGTAATTACTAAAGCTATGCCAACTCCCAGACAGGATTTGCCAACAAATGCTCCTAAGATTGTTAAAATGCAAATTGACCCTGATAAAATTGGGGCAGTTATTGGCCCGGGCGGGAAAATGATTAATAGTATTATTGAAAAAACTAATACTGAAATAGATATTGATCAAGATGGCACAGTTTTTATAACTGGCAAAGATTTGAAAGAGATTGCTAAGGCGCGCGATATTGTTGAAGGATTAACTCATGAATTTCAAGCAGGAGAAATAATAAAAGGACAGGTGACTCGTTTGTTTGAGTTCGGCGCCATGATTGGGGTTGGCGGAGAACAGGAAGGCTTGGTTCATATTTCTGAACTTTCCCCGGAGCGCGTGGAAAAAGTGACAGATATTATTAATGTTGGCGATGAAGTAACCGCTCAGGTTATAAATATTGACGAGCGTGGTAGAATAAATCTATCCATTAAACGCCTGGATCCCAATTACGATCCAAGCAAGGATACAAGAAGCAATAATCCAAGAAATAACAATGGAGGAGGAAAAAGATTTACAAATGGGCGCGGGAGAAAAGAAGGAGGCTATAGAAGATAAAGATAATCTGCCGGTCATCAGGACTTTTAAATCTGATAGTTCGCGCTACATAAAAGAAGAAAAAATTTCTGCTATTGATATTGCATCCGCCCAAATTAAAAGAGGAGGTTCTTTAAGGTATGGAGACATTGGAGAAAGGAAGCAATTTAACTGGCAAAAAATTTTTATAGCTTTGTTGGCTGTTATTATTTTTGTTAGTCTCGGACTAGGCAGTTTTTATTTATTTAAAAAATTTCAAGGAGGAGCAGAAGCGCCAACTTATGTTTTGCCTGAGCCTGTTATTATTGCTGATGAAGAAATTGAATCTGATTTTGGGAATATGGACAGTATTATTCAAGGCCCTCTTAAAACTGGACGTTTGCTTTACATTCCATTAGTTACAGAAACAAGCCTTGATGTTAAAAGACTTATAACGGGGCGGGAATTTTTTAATAATTTTGAAATCACTCCGCCATCTGATATGCTGGGCGATTTGGACAACCAGTTTATGCTTTATGTTTATCGTTCTGATGAAAATTATCCGTTGTTAATTTTTGGAATTAATTCTTATGAGCGCGTTTTTGCCGCCATGATCAGGTGGGAAATAATTTCTTTTGTTTCTGATTTTAAAAATATTTTTTCAGTGGATTATAATTCAGGAAGCAAGCCAATTTTTATTGATAAAGATATAAAAAATCATGATGCGAGGGTTTTGATTAATGAAGAAGGCCGGTCAGTTTTAATGTATTCCATTTTAAACAAAAAATACCTTATAATTACTACCAGCCAGGATGCTTTAGAGGAAATATTCCGTCGGTTTTCTTTGCCTCAATATCTCAATGATTGATTTTTAAATTAAATTCAAGTATTATTTAGATTATATGGAAACTAAACTTTCAAAGGAGAAATTAGAATATTTTAAAAAGAAACTTGAAGATAGAAAAAAAGAGCTGGAAAAAGCTTTAACTTATGTTGCTCGAAAAAATCCGGCTAATCCTGAAGATTGGGAAACAGTTGAGCCTGATATGAATGTTATGGTTTCAGACAAAAACGAATTGGCGGACATTTTTGAAGAACTTGAAAACAGAGCAGCCATTGGAGATAAATTAGAAGAAAGATTAAATTTGGTAAAGGATGCGCTGGAAAGGATCGAGAAAAAAACTTACGGTGTTTGCGAAACTGAAGGAGAAATGATTGATGAAAAACGGTTAGAGGTTTTTCCGTCAGCTAAAAATTGCATAAAGCACGCGAAGAAGTATAAGTAAATTGCTTTTTATTAAGAATATATTATAAAAACATGGCTACTATATTAAAACAAAAACATTTATCTAGGGGCAGGAACTTGCCTCTTTTGGTAGAAAAAGGGGAAGACGGTTTTTATGTGGCAGAATGCCCGCTTTTTGAAGGATGCTATTCGCAAGGCAAAACCATTGATGAAGCTCTGAAGAATATTAGGGAAGTAATAGAATTGATTCTTCAAGAAAGAGATACTAGAGAAATTCTTAGAAGTTATAAACCAACAGAAATTAGTCTTCATACTATCGCTGTTTAGTTATGTCAAAATTGCCGCTTTTTTCCGGGAGAGAAATAATTAGAATTCTTGAGAAATTAGGTTATCGCGAAGTTCGTCAGCGCGGTAGCCATATTCGTTTAAAATGTGACAATAAGAAATCTGTAACCGTACCCAATTACGACACCATAGATAGATCGCTTCTTAGAAAGATATTAAGGGATATAGAATTATCAATTGACGAGTTTAATAAATTGATAGATTAAGTAATTATGTCAGTTAAAGTTCATGCAGCTCAAGTTATTGGTTTAAAAGGAACTATTATTGATGTTGAAGTTGATCTCTCGCAGGGTCTTCATTCTTTTACAGTGGTAGGTTTGCCGGACAAGGCCGTAGAAGAATCAAAAGACAGAATTTCCGCGGCTATTAAAAATTCTCTTTTTATTTCTCCGCAAAAGAAAAATCAAAGGGTGACTATTTCTTTGGCGCCGGCTGATCTTAAAAAAGAAGGGCCGGTTTTTGATTTGGCGATTGCCCTTGCTTATCTTCTGGCTTCAAAACAAATTAATTTTGAATCGTCTGAAAAGATTTTTCTTGGAGAGCTTGCTTTGGACGGAACTATTCGGCGGATAAAGGGAACTTTAATTTTGGTAAAATCCGCGCAAAAAGCGGGATTTAAAGAAGTTTATGTGCCTGAAGAAAATGCCAAAGAGGCGGGTTTGATTAAGGGCATTAAGATTTTTTCCTGCAAAAACTTGAAAGAAGTCAGCGCTCATTTGGATAGACGCGTTGAATTTTTTCTTGAGGAGCATCCTGAAACAAAAATTGATTTTGATAAATTGCAAACCGAGATTCTTTTGGATTTTGCAGATATAAAGGGACAAGAAACCGCCAAGCGCGGTTTGGAAATTGCCGCGGCCGGCGGGCATAATATTCTTATGATTGGTCCGCCTGGAACTGGCAAAACTATGTTGGCTAAGGCGTTTGCGTCTATTTTGCCTCCGCTTTCTTTTGATGAAATTCTGGAAGTTACTTCCATTCATAGTGTGTCTGGAAGTTTGGATGATGATTTTATGACTTACCGTCCGTTTCGCAGTCCGCATCACACTTCTTCATATGTGGCAGTGGTTGGCGGAGGAGCGTATCCCAGGCCGGGTGAAATTACCTTAAGCCATCGAGGGGTTTTGCTTTTGGATGAATTTCCGGAATTTGAAAGAAGGGTGATTGAATCCTTGCGTCAGCCATTGGAAGATGGAGTTATTACTGTGGCGCGTTCCAGAGGATCCTTAAGGTTTCCAGCCAGATTTATTATGATTTGCACTATGAATCCTTGCCCTTGCGGAAATATGGGTTCAAAAACAAAACAATGTATTTGTTCGCAGTCATCTATTATGCGTTATCAAAGAAAAATTTCTGGTCCGATTGTAGACAGAATTGATTTGTGGTTGGAGGTTCCGCAAATTGAGCATGAAAAACTTTCTGACATGCAAAGTTCTGGAGAGCCTTCAAAAGAAATTCAAGCAAGGATTATAAAAGCGCGGGATATTCAGAAAAATAGATTTTCTGATATTAAACTTTTAACAAATAGTGAAATGTCAGTAAGAGAATTAAAAAATTTCTGCGCGCTTTCGGAGAAAGTAAAAAATATTTTAAATCAAGCTGCTCAGCGCTTGGATCTTTCTGGCCGGGCTTATCATCGTGTTATCAAACTAGCCCGCACTATTGCAGACCTAGAAGGCAAGGATAACATCGAAGAAAGCCATATCTTGGAATCGTTGCAATACCGACCCAAATAGAAAACTATGGAGGTTCAACCTCGATAGTTTTTGACCTAAACAAGGTTTGTGGCAGAGGTCAGCCGACATTAGAAGTTGATCGTAAGTCGATCGAGATTAAAAAAAATTTGCAATAATTTTGCTATAGCGTGAGTTGTGTGCAACTGGGGAGAACTATGGAGGTTCAACCTCGATAGTTTTTGTAAATAAGACCAAAATAGTTTAGAATAATAAAAGAAAAAAGTTCTTTAAGGGGGTGTTATGTGAGCATAGAAAAAGATGTAAAAACATTAATATCAAAACAGCTTGGTGTTAGCGAAAGCGAAGTTGTGGATGATGCATCACTTGTAGAAAATTTAGGCGCGGATTCTCTTGAGACAGTAGAATTGATCATGGCAGCGGAAGAAAAATTTGGAATTGAAATTCTAGAGGAATATGCTGAAACATTGAAAACAGTAAAAGATGTAATAGATTATATAAAAAATAAAAAAGGTGGCTCATAACAGCCATCTTTTTCTATTAAATTAATTCAAAATTCAAGAAATTTTTTAAAATGGATTTTTGGCGCCACGGATTTCAAAGTGGACATGGCAACCGGTTGATTTACCAGTACTTCCGATGTATCCAATTACTTGGCCTTTAACTACATGCCAGCCCGTGGAAACAATAACATTGCTCATGTGGGCGTATAAAGTTTGTGTGCCGTTAGAATGAGAAATAACTACATAATTTCCATAGCCTGCATTCCAGCCTGAAGCTCGGCTAATAATAACATCACCACTGGCTGAAGCCATAATCGGCGTTCCGCATGAATTAGCTAAATCAACTGCATTATAACCGTGAATACCTTGAGATTTTCTGCCTCCATCAATCGGTCTTATATAATATCCAGAATAAGAAACATTGCTTGCTCCCCTTAATGGAGTATAAGTTGAAGAACTACTTGTTATGTTAACAGTTCCATCTTGCCCATTTGGAATAACTATGGTTGTTCCTATTGCTAATTCTGTTTTGGAATCAAGGCTATTGAAATTAATAATTTCATCTATATCACCCTGATATTTTTTAGCAACACTAGCCAGAGTGTCTCCTTTTTTAACTGTATATTGAATTCCTGAAACAGGAAGAATAATTAATGTTTGACCTGGAGTAATAAGACTTCCTCTTTTTATGTCATTGGCCCAAAAAATAGTATTAACAGAAACTCCAAACATGTTAGCGATTTGAGAAAGATTGTCTCCTTCGCGTACTATATAAACACTAATTTGTTCAGAGCTTGGTTTTTTGTCTTTAACATCAGCAATCGTGCCCAATGGTCCAGAGTCAGGCAAAAGCGCGCTTTGATTAACAATAGTAATATCACCACCACCAGTGCTGGCGCCTTGGTCAATCGAGTAAGTATTTTCAAGCAAACTTAATGTTTGGGAATTAAGAACTGGAGTTGCTGTTTGAACAGTTGAGAGTGT
>JAHIER010000052.1 GCA_018901555.1 Patescibacteria group bacterium | reverse complement strand
GCACTCTAGCCACTGAGTTAAGCGCCCGGTGGGCGTATCTGGATTCGAACCAGAGGTCTCTACAATGTGAATGTAGCGCTCTAACCAACTGAGCCATACGCCCTACCTTGCCCCCGCGAGGAATCGAACCTCGATCTACTCCTTAGAAGGGAGCTATTCTATCCGTTGAACTACGGGGACGAAATTTTTAAATTGATGGATCCTGAATTAATGGCTGAATTTTTAAAATCTCTTCATAAAGCTTTTCCTTTTTTTCTAAATTTTCCAGGGCTGAATTTAAAGCCATTTGTTTAATGGATAAAATAGTTTCATTATTTTGGATATCATTTTCGGTTAAATTTTTATACTGGAAACTCCAAAAAACATAACCGCTTCCAATCAGAACAATCAATAAAATGATCAAAAAACAATAAACCAAAACCGTCCAATCTCTATTATTTCTTATAATAACAAATCGGTCGCTACGATTAATAAAATAACCTATTAATTTATTAAAATCAAGTTTTTTAATCATTTTTTTTACTTAAAAAACTTATAATACTTATTTCAATATCTGAATCCCAATCGCCAATTTTTTCATCACCGCTCACCTTTTTAACAAGATTTAAACTGTCAAAAGAGATTTGATAAGGCAGATTTTCCAATAAAGTTATATACCCAAAAATATTTTGGAAAGTTCCCTTGAGATTAATTCTAAGTCTGGGGCTATCACTGCCCTTGCCTATTTCAGCTGAAAAAATTTTTACTGAAACATTGACTTCCTTGCCAATACTTTCAAGTTTTTCAATAAAACCAATAATATTTTCTTCTTTTAGAAAGGCTGATTCTAATTTCTCTTTGTTTATAGCTATGTCTTCTGTTTGAGACGATAGCAATTTAACATTTTGCGATTTTTCTTCTAGTAACTTGACACTATTTATTCTTTCTTTTACAGCCTCTCGCTGATCTTTAATCTCAGAATATAGAAACAAACACCCCAAAAAAGTTGTGAGGTTTAATATAAAAATAATTATAATTAAAAATAATTTTTTATTTTTCATAATTGGCAATTTTTATAGAAAAATTGAAATCCATATTTTCTTCTTTGAGGAAATTACTTAAGGGAGAATTTACTTCGGCAAAAAAATTATCTTTTTTAATATTTTCTATAAAATTCATTAATTCTGTCCTGGTTTTGCTTTTTCCGCTGATACGCGCCTCTCTTCCAGATCCACCTACGGCATTGCTAAAAGAAAATGACTTTATAATAATGCCGTCATTTTTCAACAAAATGAGAGTTTTTATAATCTGACTTGTTTCTTTTGTATTTTTTTGCCCGTTAACCAGTCTTAAAGATAAAAAATTAACACTTTCAATTAATTCTGATGTTTCTTTTTCATTCAATAAATTGGCTTCTTTTTGCGACAATAAAAAAGATTCTTCGCTGTTCGTCTTTTGAATGGATATTAAATAAAATAAAAGGCAAAGAAAAACTCCGGCAATAAATATTAAAACCAAAAGAGAAAAACCGAAGATTATAATAATTCTATTCAAATATTCTTTTTTTATTTTTATTTTATTTTCAGATGGTAAAAGATTAATCATTTTATTTTTCAAAACCAAAAGATCTTAGGGCAAGCCCAAGAGCCACTGTATAAATTAAAGATTCTCTTAATTCTATCTCGGGAACATAATTTTCAAAAGAAATAATATTAATCCAAGGATTGCTTAATTCGACCGGCAATTTTAATTCATAGGAAATAAATTCCGGGAAACCAAACAAATTAGAATCTCCTCCACAAAGCAATATTTTTTTAATTCTTTTATTGTTTTTTTCTAATTCATTTAAGTGTGAATTCCAATAAATGATATGTCTATTAATTTCATCCTTAACAACAGAAATGATAGAAAGAAGCGCATTAAATACTTTTTCATTATTCTTAGCTTTTCTCAATCCCTTTTCCTTTTTTAAATCCTCTGCTTTAAATGTATCTATGTTTAAATTTTTTGCTAATGCTTCGTCTAATTTTTCTCCGCCTATTTTAATAGTCGAGGTAAATTGAATTCTGCCCTCGCTAACTATTGCAAAACTGATACGAGTCTGTCCGAAATCCACTAAAAAATATGAATCGTTGTCTCCTGAAGGAACCATAGCTCGGGCAAAAGATTGGGTTTCCATTTCAAAAGCCAACGGCATAAAACCAGCTGACATAAAAACATCTCTATAATCCTCAACTAAAGATTTGGGATAAGCAGACATGCTTATTAAAATATTTCCATTTTTATCTTTTTCTTTTTTTATAACTTCAAAATCAAAAATGGCATCTGAAAGAGATAAAGGAATATGCTCTTCCATTTGAAATTCTAGAGCGCCTCTTATGTCATTCTCCTTCATAAAAGGAAGCTTGATTCTGCTGATAAAAGCTTTTTCCTCTGGTAAAGAAACATTAATAAATTCGACTCCCAACTCTTTATTGACTGACTTTAAAAAGTCTATGAGTTTGTCTTTCTGCTTTATTTCTCCTGATTCAATAATCCCGTTAGGAATAACCTTGGTTCCATATCGCGAAACATAAAAAAAATCTTTATCTTTTTTTAATTCTATATATTTAAAAGATTTATCTGAAATATCAATCCCCATTGCCGGCATCCTTAAATAGGCTGGCACTGGAAAATATTTTAATATCCAATTTTCTTTCATGTTTAAACTTATTTTACCTCTAAAAAGCAAAAAATTCTATGGGGTCTTATAATTTATAAAAAAGGAAGGCTAGCAAAATAACAAGAATAACAATAATGGAAAAAATATTAAAGTATTTATAGATAAAAGAATTAAGTTTTTTGCCAAAAACTTTAACCATAAAAGCCACCGTAAAATAACGCAATCCCCTTCCAACTATTGAAGCAATTACCATTTTCCATAATGATATTTTAAAAATACCCGCAGATATAGTAATTATTTTAAAAGGAATAGGTGTAAAGGCGGCTGTGAAAATTGTAAAAAAAGCATGCTGTGAAAATTCTCTGCCTATTATATCTACCAGATTTTGTAAATTATAAATTTGAATAATATGGCTGCCAATAGTCTCATAAAATCCCCAACCAATAAGATAACCGAGTAAGGCGCCTAAAACCGAAGCGATTGTAGTTAGCCCCGCGTAAAAAATCCAACGTTTTGAATTTATTAAAAGAATGGCAATTATCAGAATGTCTGGAGGAATAGGAAAAAACGAAGCTTCCGCAAAAGCAACCGCAAAAAGAGCAACGGTCATGTGCGTAGAATGCGCCCATTTTAAAGTCCATTGCTTTAAACTTCCAAAAAAACGCGAGAAAAATAATTTCATATTTTAATTATAAAACGCTTCTCAGGTGCTCTGCGGCTTTTTCAGGCGGAATTGTCACAACCTCAATGCCAGTGCCAAGTTCCAAACCTGCCCATTTGTAGGTTCGGGGAAGAATTTCTATATGCCAATGATAATAAGGAACATCTTTGACTTTGGCTGAAGCAGTATGAATAAAAAAATTATAATCTGGGTTTTTAAGGGCTTTGGAAATACGCATTAATGCGTCTTTTAAAGATTTGGCTAAATAAGTTAATTCTTCATCAGAAGTTTCTTCAAAATCAGAGCTGTGTTTTAAAGGGAAAATCCTTGTCTCATACGGCACGCGCGAAGCGTACGGATTAATTGTAATAAAATGCTTGTTTTTAAAAACTACTCTTTTTTTCTCTTTTATCTCACGGTCTAAAATAGTGCAGTGGATGCATTTTTTATATTTTTTAAAAAAATCGCCGGCTCCACTGATACTACTGCTAATATCAGGCGGTGTAATAGGCAAAGCGACAATCTGAGAATGAGGATGTTCAATTGTAGCGCCGGCCAATTCTCCTTTATTATGAAAAATCAAAATATAATCTATGTATTCGCTTTTCTCCATATTTTTATATCTTTCTTGGTAAGCTCTTAAAACCATAGTTATTTCAGCAGGAGACATTTTTTCAAGATTTTTTTTATGGTCGCGAGTAATGACAATTTCATGAAAACCAATGGCGTCAATTCTTTGATGCACTCCTTCTAAATCAAAACTGGCGCGTAATTTATTTTTCAATAAAAGAGGATATTTATTTGGAATAACCTGCACAAACCAATCTTTAGATGAGGGCTTAAAGTACTGCAAAACCGGATCCGCATTTCCGCTTTTTTGAGGATCTTCAAATGGGCAATTTTTTATTAAAGCCTTCTTTTTAACTTTTTCCTTTTTGCCCAAAAAATGCGGCCTCGTATTTCGAAGCGAAGAAATTAAAATCCAATCTCCGCTTACCAGATCTCTTCTAAATTCAGATACTATATTTTTGTTATTTTTCTTCAGCATTTTTATTATAAACGCCCCTTGCAAGATTCCAGCGGATTTTTAGGACATCAAAAAGAACTTTAAAGTAGGCCATTAGACTCACATGGCTTTCAGGATCATTTATCCAATGGATAGGAATAATGCCAATTTTATATTTGAATTTTTTAGCCAAAGCTAAAATTTCCACATCAAAAGCCCAGCGATCAATTTTTGTTAAGGGAAAAATTTTTTCAGCAACACGATCTCGAAAAGCTTTGAATCCATTTTGTGTATCCCAAATTCCTGGCACTGCAAGAATTTGAATATATAAATTACCCATATTGCCCATCAATCTTTTGTGCCATGGCTGAGAAACATCTTGACTCGCGCCGGGAGCATCTTTTGCATCTCTAGTGCTAATTACAATGTCATAACCTTGATCAAACAACGGACGCATTTTTTCAAAATACGAAATATCAGTGGAATTATCAGCATCTGTAAAAAGACGAATCTTGCCCTTGACTGCCAGCATACCTTCTTTAACTGTATAGCCCTTGCCCATATTCTTTTTTCTGTCAATAAGATTCAGATTAGGAATACTTAATTTCAAATCACGAACAACATCAGGTGTTTTGTCTTTAGGACCATCACAAACTACTAAAATTTCATAAGTATAAGACTGTTTTTTTAAATAGTCCGAAATAATCTGAAGCGTTTTTGTTATTCTATTTTGTTCATTATAGGCCGGCACAATAACCGATAAATAAATGTCTTTGTTTTCCATATTTATTATTTTACCATATTTTGTTTTTCAATAAAACTCCTGAGAATTAGGGCGGCGGCCGAAGCGTCAATTTTGGCTATTTTGCCCTGAATTCGTTCAGCTTCTTGGGTTGTCAATGTTTCTGTCTGATAAATAACTGGCAAGCTTGTTTCTTTTTCTAAAATATTCTTAAATTTTTCAATTTTTTCCATTACCGGATTTGGCTGGCCTTTATAATCCAAAGACTCGCCCAAAATAATCTTGGAAACATTCTTTTCTTGGCAAATTTTCTTAATCTGTGCAACATTCAATGTTGCACATTTGGAGCAGTTTGCAATTACTGAGTGCGCAAATGCAAAACCCCCGCCTTCGTCAGAAATCGCCACCCCAATCCTTTTTTCTCCATAATCAATTCCCATTAATCGCATATATTTTTTGCGCCCATACACCACTTGGACACTAAATGTCCAAGTAAATTTTATTCAAGTAACAATTTTTCTAATTCTTTTCTTTCTTTAATATTCTCAAACGAACTTTCTGCAAATTCTTGATATTCAGAAAAATTATTGAATTGCCCTAAAACAATATCCTTTTCACAAAAACCGCAAATGGATGGGTTTACATACTCCTCCCAACTTGATTTTGACTTGGAGACTGAGTCTCCAAGTTGATGAATTTTATTATTTAAATTAACATAAACACTAAGATGTAAAAGATATTCATTGGAATTTATATGCACTGATTTGTATGTTCCCTGAAAAAGAGAGCCGCTTCGACCATGTTTATTATTAAAATATTTTGTATAACCATTGCCCAATCGTTGCATAAATTTTTCTATACCCTTATCAGAGACTTGTTTCAAAATAAAATGATAATGATTAGGATTCAAACAATAACATGTAAAATTCACCAATCTCTCATTTTCTGAAACCGGCCGTTCAATTTTACGAAAGAAATTTTCAAAAATACTACCAATGGGATCTATAATATTAAATTCATCCATGCTCTGAAAAAATCTTGACAGGTCATCATATTCAGAAAAGATTTCTCGTTTATCTACTCCGCGATTAAAAATATGATAATATTCATTATTTGCAAACTGTGTTTTTCTCATATTCTTATATTTATTTTATCACTTGGACACTAAATGTCCAAGTAAAAAAGGAGGTTGCCCTCCTTTAAGTTATATTATTTTCTCTATTTTTAAGAATTTTTCCATTTTTTCAACTCTTTCTCTTGAAACTTCTTTAAATCTAAACTTGTCCCAGCTATTTTTGAATTTTTTCCACTCAATTTTAATTTGATTTTTAAGCTCATCAGTTTTGTTGTTATTATATCTTTCTATCAATGCTAAAATTTCTTTTCCCATCTTAATTCTTTTTGTTTGCTCGTGGAATTCATAAACACAGCTGACAACAAAGAATGTAATAGCTCCTATTAAAAAAGCCAAAACAATAATTTCGACCCATGGTGGCATAATCTTATCTCCTTTTTAAGTTTCAAAATCTAAGTAAATATTACTTCTTACTGTATTTTTGTCAATATTTCTGCTCCATTTCTGGTAACTGCCACGGTATGTTCAAAATGGACGGAGAGCAAGCCGTCTTTGGTTTTCCATGTCCAATTATCTTTATCTAAAATAATATCTGAACTGCCAATAACAATCATAGGCTCTAGGGCCAACACCATGCCTTTTTTTAATTTAAGACCAGTTCCTTTTGAACCGTAATTGGGAATATCCGGCATCTCGTGCACCTTATAACCAACCCCATGACCCACTAAATGACGCACCACATTAAATCCATTTTTCTCCGCATATAATTGAACAGCAGATCCAATATCACCAATGCAAGCTCCATCTTTTATGCTTTTTATCCCAAGGGCAAGAGATTTTTTGGTAACATCAATAAGTTTCTCTGCCTGATCACTAATTTTACCAACTCCTATGGTTGTGGCCATGTCAGTATATAAATTTTTATATTTCATGCCCAAATCTAAACTTACAATATCCCCTTGTTTTAAAATTCTATTTTTTGAAGGAATACCGTGAACAATTTCATCATTAATAGAAACGCATAAACTGGCTGGATAAGAAAATCTATCGTCACGAGTTTTATAATTTTTAAAAGAAGGTTCTCCATTATTTTTTCTGATTAATTTTTCAGACAACTGATCCAATTCAACAGTGGCAAGACCAGGCTTAACTTTTCGAGCCACTTCAGACAAAATAGAGGCAAGAATCTTGCCACCTTCTCTTAAAATTTTTATTTCTTCTGAACTCTTTATATTAATCATGAATTTAATTTATTCATAATATCTTCATGAACTTTTTCAACTGTTTGATTGCCATTAAGAATAATCACTTCATGATATTTTTTTAAATATTCTAATGCAGGAAATGTTTCTTCCTCATATACCTTAATTCTGACATTAAAAATTTCTTCTTTATCTATATCACGCCCCCTTTTTTTTATACGTTTTCTTAATTCTTTCTCATCAGCCTCAATTTGTATTATTTTTATATTTTCTTTTCCAAAAAGATTTGATAAAAAAT
>JAHIER010000051.1 GCA_018901555.1 Patescibacteria group bacterium | reverse complement strand
TGCTCTGCAAGACTATAGGTTAAATCCTGAACATCCTCCGTTGATTAAAGACCTTTCAGCTATTCCTCTTCTTTTTCTTAATTTAAATTTTCCTGTTGATGTTTCCGCTTGGACAGAATATATCAATGGCCAGTGGGACATGGGTAGAATATTTATTTACGAATCAGGCAACGATGCTGACCAAATAATTCATTTCTCAAGATTCCCCATTATGCTTTTAGCCATACTTTTTGGCTGGTTACTTTTTAAATGGACTAAAAAATTATATGGAAATAAAGTCGGTTTGCTTACTCTTTTCTTTTATACGATGTCGCCGACATTTTTAGCTCATTCACATTATGTTACTACTGACTTAGGCGCGGCTTTTGGATTTTTTATCGGTTTAGCCACTTTTATAAATTTTCTCAATAATCAAACAAGAAAGAATTTAATTATTGCCGGAGTTGCTTTTGGCATTGCCCAGCTTTTAAAATTTTCTCTTGTAATTCTAGCTCCGATTTATTTGTTGCTGGCTATTTTATGGATAATTTTAGAATATTACGGCAATTTTAAAAAAATATTCAAACCGCTGGCTGTTATAATAGGCAAACTTATTCTCATTGGTATAATCGGAATTATTGTAATCTGGCCGGTTTATCAATTTCATGTTTTAAATTATCCAGTTGAAAGACAATACTCAGATACAGAAACTATTTTAAGTTCTTTCGGCTTTAGACCAGCTGTTAATTTTGTTGTCTGGATGTCAGACAAACCTATTTTAAGAGCCATGGGCCAATATCTTTTGGGTGTGCTTATGGTTACCCAACGCGCGAGCGGGGGCAATACTGCTTACTTTTTAGGGAATGTTTCTTCACAAGGATCAAGCCTTTATTTCCCATTACTTTATATATTAAAAGAACAGCTGGCTTTTCACATTTTAACTTTATTTGCTTTAATTTTTGCTATAAGAAATATTATTAAAACAAAAACAAAAAATCTAAAATCGGCCATTGAGTGGATGAAAGATAATTTTGCTCTTACGGCCAGTATGATATTTATCGCTATATATTTTCTTCAGGCTATCACCAGCAATCTTAATATAGGTGTCAGACATATTTTGCCAGCCTTTCCTTTTATTTATTTCCTTGTTGCGCGCCAGACTATCAGATGGATAAAAACTAATGATCTTGAAGAACCTGAAACTTTCGGCCAGCAAGTCAAACATTTCTTTTCCGTTTGCTTGAAGTCAATTGAAAAATATTTATTATTGATTGCGCTTCTGCTTTGGATGTTTTTTTCTTCTGTTATGACTTTCCCTCATTATCTTTCTTATTATAATGAATTGGGCGGCGGAACTTGGAATGGTTATAAAATAGCTACTGATTCAAATTATGACTGGGGGCAAGACATGAAAAGATTAAGAAATTATGTACAAAATCCGCCAAATAGCGAAAATATAAATAAAATTGGCATTGATTATTTTGGTGGAGGCAATATTCCTTATTATTTTGGAGATAAAGGAGAAAATTGGTGGTCATCAAAAGGAGCGCCGCCAACTAACAGTTGGTTAGCAATCTCAATAAATAGCTTTATGGGCGCCACAGCCAAAACCGCGCCAGGTTTTGAAAGGAAGCCCGAAGATTCTTATTCTTGGCTCAAAAACAAAGAACCCTACGATCGAGTCGGAACCTCAATTTTCATCTACAAGTTTTAATTAATCTTTATATTTAAAAAAAACTTTATTTTCTAAACGAAGATCAATATATTCAAGATCTAATCTTTTTTCTTTTATTTGACTGTTTAATGTTATTTTTAAATTGTCAAAAGCTATTGTAAAATCAATTCTCTTGCTTAATAAAATATACCATCCCTCAATGGTATACAGTTCGTAAAGATCTTCGTTTTTTAAAATAATGTCAGATATTTTAATGCCGTCTTTTGAAAGTAACTCTAAAAAATTTATCAGATTTCTAAATTCATCTTCCGGAATTAACCGGAAACTTAGTTTCCCGTCGGAAACTAAGTTTCCGACATTTTCTCTCTTATCAATAAATTTAATAAACACATCTCCGGAAAAAAATGGCGACTCTTCAAACACATAACCAGAATCATCAATAAAAAAACATTTTTTATCTTCACAAAGCAAAGCCACTGGTTCTCTCTCTTTTATTGTCACTATTACTTTGTCCGGCAATTCTTTTATGATATCTGTTGATTTTATGCGCAAAAAATTATTTTGAAGATTATTAATAATTTCTTTTTTTGAAGTAATTAAAATATTGTCCTTGGGAATAAGATAAAAATATTTTCCCGAAATAGAACTGTTAATATTCCCGATTATTTTTTCTTTTTCAATAAAAGAATTACCAAAAATCTCAATATTTTTAATCCGAAAATAATTAAGATAAAAACTCCAGACAACCAGCGCTATAATAATTAAAATCAAAAAAAATATCAGCGCTAACCTGATTATTATTATTCTTTTCTTTTTTTTTCTAGAGGCCTCAAGCAAATCTTTCCTTATCATGGAATTTTAAGAAATTAAATCTTTGTTGAGATATTTGCGGAGAACTTCGGGCACGATGACAGTGCCATCTTTTTGCTGATAGTTTTCTAAAATTGAAATTAAAATACGCGGAACAGCAACGGCAGTATTATTTAAAGAATGAACAAAACGAATTTTTCCTTCTTTGTCTTTATATCGAATATTTAATCTACGCGTCTGAAAATCATGGAAATAAGACGATGAATGGGTTTCGCGATATCTTTTTTCAGAAGGCACCCAGCCTTCAATGTCATATTTTTTAACCTGGCCCAATCCAAGATCAGCTCCGCAATTAACAACAACATGATATGGTATTTTTAAGGCCTGCATAATATTTTCTGAATTTCTGGTTATTTCCTCATGCCATTTAACTGATTCCTGATGCT
>JAHIER010000050.1 GCA_018901555.1 Patescibacteria group bacterium | reverse complement strand
ATTCGGAGCCATATTCATATTATATCTTCTCTAGCAAGCATTTCCAGTTTTTTAAATCTAAATCTTCCGCCCGGGCATTTTCAGAAATCCCGCATTCTGTCAAACACCGAGTGTTTGACATTTTAAGATTGTTTTTGAGCATTTTACGTTTGCTGGAAAATCCTCGCTTAACAAGCTCGAAAAATTTCTTTTCATGTTGTGCAACATTCAATGTTGCACAGTTTCTAAAAAAATCCTTGGAAATATTATCTATTAGCAAAATGGCTGAATCAACTTTTGGTTTAGGGGAAAAATATTCAGCTGGCACTCTTTTTATAATTTTGGGATTACCATAAGCTTTGACACTGACTGAAAGAATAGATTCCTTGCAATCCTTTCGACTTCGCTCAGGGCAAGTAATCCTCTCTGCTACTTCTTTTTGCACCATTAAAACCATCCGAGTAGGAGAAAAATTACTTTGTAAAAAAATTCTAAGAAAGTGAGAAGTTATATAGTATGGCAAATTAGCAACAATTTTGTAGCCATTAGCCATTAACCCATAGCTAAGGGGGTCAAATTTTAAAATATCATCGTGTACTATTACCAAGTTTTCGCTATAGCAAAATTTCTGTAATAATAATTCCACCAGCCTTTTGTCTTTTTCTATGGCAATCAATTTTCCTTGAGGAATTTTTTCTAGAATCGCTTCCGTTAAAATTCCCTTGCCCGGCCCCACTTCCAAAACAATATCATCTGATTTTAAATCCGCTGCTTTAATAATTTCAGCAACAATTTTTTTTGAAGTTAAAAAGTTTTGTCCTAAAAATTTATTTGGTTTCATAAATATTCAATTACTTGTTCCGTTCCAAAATCTTTCGTTTCAATTTTTAAAAGATGCTCTGGAATATCAGAAAGAAACTGCGACGGCATGTTTAGTTGCCGGCTACCAAAAATCATTCTGGAAACGCTGAAAGAAAGAAAAACTTTTTCTTTGGCGCGAGTCAAAGCAACATAAAATAACCTTCTTTCTTCCTCATGTTTATCCGGACGATCATCGCCAAACCCTGAATGCGGGAATAATCCTTCTTCCAGTCCCACAATAAAAACATTTTCAAATTCCAAGCCCTTAGCGGCATGCACTGTCATCAAACGGATTGATTTTTGTTTTTTATCCAAAGAATCCTGCTCGCCCAACAAACTTAAATCCGTAATCATTTTTTCTATCCCCTCAGGCAAGTTCATATCATCATAACGAGCGGCAATACTGGCTAACTCTTTTATATTTTCCAGCCGTTCCAAATCATCACTGCTTCCATTTTCCAAATAATTCTGATATCCGCTTTCTTTGAGAATAAAACGGACAACATCAGAAGGCTTTGCTTCATTTATTTTTTCCTTAATTTCTTCCAACAGATTTGTAAAGATTTTTATTTTTTTCTCCATTTCTGTTGGCAATTTTTTATTGGCAAAATAATTAAGAATGGTGACTTTGCCAATTCCCCTAGGAGGAACATTAATTATCCTCTTAATATCAATGAGATTTTCAGGGTTAAGCCCTGACCTGATATAAGCCAGAATATCTTTTATTTCCTTGCGTTCATAAAATTGGATGCCTAAAACCTGATAAGGCAGTCCGTGTTTTAAACAAGATTCTTCAATAATTCTTGATTGAAAATTAGCGCGATATAAAACCGCAATATCGAAAGGTTGAACCTTTGGTCCCAAAGGTTCAACCTTAGAAGAAAGTAATTCTTTTATTTTATGCGCAACAAATTCTGCTTCTTCCTCTTCGTTCATGGCTTCAAAAATAGAAATCTCCGCGCCTTTTTCTTTTGTCGCTAAAAGTTTTTTAGGTTTGCGCATTTTATTTTTTTCAATCACCTTGGCAGCCGCCTCAAGAATATTTTGCGAAGAACGATAATTTTCTTCAAAAATAATTGAAACATGTTCTGGAAAATCTTTTTCAAAATTTATAATGTTTCTAAAATCTGCGCCTCGCCAGCCATAAATAGCCTGATCAATATCGCCGATAACGCAAACATTTTTATGCTTATCAGCTAAAATTTTAGAAAGCTCGTACTGACTTTTATTAGTATCCTGATACTCATCAATTAAAATATGCTGCCATAAATTTTGATAATAATTTCTTACTTCTTTATTTTTTTTCAAAAGTAAAACTGTTTTTAAAACAAGATCATCAAAATCTAATGACTTTTGTTTTTTTAATTGTTCTTCATACTTATCCCAGATCATTTTTAATGTCCGCGGGAAAAAATCATTGCCAACAAATTCAGAAAATTCTTCGTTAGTAACCAGATCGCCTTTGTAGCGTGAAATAACAGATTGTATTTTGCCTGGCTGAAATTGACGCGGATCCAAATTCAATTCTTTCATCGCGTCTTTTATAATCGACAAACTGTCTTCTTTGTCTAAAATTGTAAAATTTTTATTAACACCCATACTCTCACCGCTTTTCCGTAAAATATATGCGCAAAGAGAATGAAAAGTGCTGACAAATGGAGTAGTTTGTAATTCATAGTTTTTAGTTTTTAGTTTCAATAAAGAATGTATTCTTTCTTTCATTTCTTCTGATGCCTTGTTTGTAAAAGTAATGGCTAGAATTTTTTCCAGCGCTACTCCCTGACTAACCAAATGAGCCACTCGAAAACTAATAGCTTTGGTTTTCCCAGCCCCAGCTCCAGCCAAAACTAAAAGAGGTCCGCCTTTGTGCAAAACCGCCTTTTTCTGCGCTTCATTAAGTTCTTCAAATTCTTTTAAAAAATCCTCCATAGACAAAATTAATATTAACACGAACTATAAGTTTTCCACACCTATGGGTTTTTAAATTGACTTTAAGAGCCAAAGAGATAAAATATAATTGTGTTTCAAGCCGGCTATTAACAAAAAAACCTTTATTTAAAGCCGTTTTTGTCGATAATTACTAGAAACACCTTAATTTTAGGCTTATTTCTACTACCGTACAAAGCCCTGAAGATCCCTATGGAAAACGAGAGCAGGGCCATATATACAAGTATTTTTCACTTCTTTTGAGAAAGAAGTTTTTATCTTTTGCAGGAAAAATCCTTATATTTACAATGTTTTTAGGATGGTCTTTTTCTGCTCCGCCAGCATCAGCTGGCCTTTTATCTTTTTTAGAGAATCTTTTTACACTCTCAACTGTTCAAACAGCAACTCCAGTTCTTAATTCCCAAACATTAAGTTTGCTTGAAAATACTTACTCGATTGACCAAGGCGCCAGCACTGGTGGTGGTGATATTACTATTGT
>JAHIER010000049.1 GCA_018901555.1 Patescibacteria group bacterium | reverse complement strand
TTTCTGAAGTGATTTCATTAAGGCCAACATTAAAAACTTCTGAAGCAACAGCATTATGAATATCTAATCCTTCTTGAAAAGCTTTTTTTAATTTTTGGTCTCCGCTCAAAATAGCAGTCACTCTTAACTCAATTTGCGAATAATCAAAGCTTACTAAATTAAATCCTTTTTCTGCCACAAAAGAACGGCGGATATTTCTGCCCAATTCTGTTCTCTTGGGAATATTTTGCAAATTAGGATCTTTAGAAGAAATTCTGCCCGTAGAAGTGCCTGCCTGGTCAAAAGTTGTATGCAATCTATTATTTTTATCAACTAATTTAGGCAGAGTGTCGATATAAGTATTTATAAGTTTAGCAAACTCACGATAAGAAATAATATCATTAATAATAAGATGACTATCTTTAAGTTTAATTAATTCAGAAATATTGGTAGATCTACTGCCACGCGCAGTTTTTTTTAGGCCTTTTACTTGAAGGTTTAATTTGTCAAATAAAATAACTGACAATTGCTGAGGTGAATTAATATTAAATTCTTCTCCAGCAAAAGACCATATCTTTTTTTCTAAGTCTTTTAATTTTTTGTGATATTCTCTGGAAAGTTCTGCTAAATATTTAATGTCTAACAAAACTCCTCTTTCCTGTATTTCTTTAAGAATTTTTGAAAGAGGCAACTCCACTTCATAAAAAAATTTTTCCGGCACCTGGCCATTAAATCTTTCAAAAAGTTGCAAAGGACCCTCCTTCGCATCTTGCGAAGGAGGGTCCTTTGCAAGATATGGCAATCTTTCAATCAAACTTCTAAAACCAAGTTCTTTAAAAATATTTTTTATTTTTTCCTGATCAAGATTCTTTTGCCATTCACTTTTCTCTAAAGAAAAATTAATAGGCGCGTCTTTTCTTATTTCAGCTAAAGTTTTACTGAATAAAGCTTCCTCTTCATTCTCTTCTAGTAATTTTATGATGCGGGGCTTAATTCCTTCTTTTTCTAAATCTTTTTTATCTTTTTTTAATTTTTTATAAATATTTTCAATAGTGCCGAATTTTTGCACCAATTCAGAAGCGCTTTTATCTCCAATACCCGGCACGCCAATAATATTATCAGAGGGATCGCCCTTGAGCGCCTTAAAGTCAGGCGTTAATTCTGGAACAAAACCAAATCTTTTTTTAACAGCTTCTTCATTATAAATAACCGCCTCTTTAATACCCTTACTCAAAGTATAAACAACCACATCATTATCCTTTACCAACTGCAATGTATCGAGATCGCCAGAGGCAATAATAATTTTTAATTTTATTCCGCTACCAGCGGGATTGATTTTTAATTGTTCTACAATTGTTCCAAGCATATCATCTGCTTCAAACCCCTTAGCATCATAAACAGAAATATTAAAAGCATTGAGAATATCTCTTGAACGATTAATTTGCGTTGCTAGAGAATCATCCATTTTTGGCCTTTGGGCTTTATATTTATCATAAGCAATATGACGAAAAGTTGGCTCTGGCAGATCATAACAAGCAACAATATAATCCGGTTCTAGCTCTTTTATAACTTTAATTAAAAAGGCGGAAAAACCATAAAGAGCGCCTGTTGGTTCTCCATTAAAAGAAGAAAAATTAGGTAAAGCATGAAAAGCGCGATGTAAAACCGCATGCGCGTCAATTAAAACTAAAGATTTTTTCTTTTCTCCCATAACTTTAGTATAACAAAAAACAGGGCCGAAGCCCTATTTTTTATATCTTCATCTTTTATTACGCTTTCATCATTTGAGCTATTTTATAACGCATGTAAAAAATTCCAAAGATTACAAGAAAAATAAGCAAAATAATTAACCAAAGCCATGTATCTAAATTCCCTAATCCACCAATAGCTGAAGCAAATCCAAAGAATCCTCCTTCAATTACAACAACGGCAGAAGCGGAAATATTAGGTTGAGGATCTCCAAAAATATCAGTAAAATCAATAACGGATGTGGCCACTAAACTTTCTCCTGCTGGAGCATCTCTATTAATTCTGGCATTAATATAAATAGTGCCAGCCTCATATTGATTAATCCTGCCGATTGTAAAAAATATAACATTCCCTTCTTGTATATATTTTCTGTCAGCATCTTCAAAATCAACATAACTTGGCAAAGATACTTTCAATATTAAATTGTCAATATCAGCAATTCCTATGTTTCTATATTTTATTGTGTAAGTTAAATCTTCATTGCGTTTAACATTATATTTGTCAGAAGAAATATCAAGAGCCATCAAACAAGGGTTGAGAATAGTTGTTGCCTCATTAGAAATTCTGGCAACACCATCAGTCTCTGCCTTAAAAATATTTGGGATAACAATACTTTCTTCAACTATTCTTGTTTTAATTCTGTAAGTGATTATTTTTGTTTCTCCTGATTTTATTGAATTAATTTTCCAGTACAAAATCTGTCCGGAAGAACTTGAATCAATGCTCGGATCAGATTCAATAAATTCAAAATTGTCATCAAGAATATCTTTAACTAAAATATTATTTAAATCAGTAAATTGATTATTTTTTACATACAAATAATATTCTATAGTATCTCCGATAAAAGAAGCATTGATATGGATTGTTCCATTTGGGAAAGTTAAGTTTTTAATTTCTTTCCATGCGGAAAAGTTTGCTCCGCCACCACTAGGAGGAATTATCACTCCAGAATCAAAAGTTTTAAAATTTAAAATGCTTCCGTAAGTAATTCCATAATCATTTTTAGCCACTGCCCTAAAATAATAAGTGGTATTTTTTGATAAACCAGATAATTGAGAGCTTATCGGTTTTTTAACATTTTCAGATCCTAAATTTAAAGAAGAAGTAATAGCATAAGAAGACAAACTTGAATTAGTTCCCCATTCTAACCAGCCCACAGCGCTAAATCCTTTAGGATTAATTTCTCCATTAATAATGCCTGCGCTTTGAGTAATGTTTGAGGCTGATAAAGTTGTTACTTCTGGCTTGTTGCCTTCTCCGAATTCAGTAGTAAAACTTAAAATACTTCCTTGCGCTTTTCCGCAATTATTTTCAGCCACTGCCCTAAAATAATAAGTGGTATTAGGTTGAAGATTGGGCAAATATCTAACTAAGTCAGTATTAGCATAACCGCTTCCCACATTAGTTGTAGTTGTTCTCAAGGTTAAAGCGTATGATAATCCATATTCAAACCAACCACTGGTTGAACGTCCGCTAGGATTAATTAAAGCTCTTAAACTGGCAGAATCTCTGGTAATAAAAGATGCAGGATTGGTAGTAACCACAGTCAAACAACTGCCGCCACCGCCACCGCCTCCGCCTCCGCCACCATTGCCACCATTGTCAGTTTTGGTTGTAAAGCTTAATGTTGAACCATGAACAAGCCCATTTTCATTCTGAGCTACAGCTCTATAATAGTAGTTGGTGTTAGCAGTCAATCCTGTTAAGCCAGCTAAATAATTATTAGAAACAGTTCCATTGCCAGCATCTTGATGATTGGTTTCATAACTAAGACCTTCAGAAGCAGGTCCCCATTCAAACCAAGAAGTAGCGGCAAATCCTTTAGGATTAACTGTTCCTCTGATAGTGGCTGTGGTTTGTGTTATGTCAGAAGCATAACTAGTATAAACAGAAGGCGGGTTTAAAGTGGTCTGGCCAGTTGTGCCAGTCATAAAATTTCTAGTTGAACCATAAGTAATTCCACATTCATTTTGAGCTACAGCCCTGTAATAATAATTTGTATTAGCAGTTAATCCTGTTAAGCCGGACAAAAAACTCAAAGTGAGATTGCCATTGCTCATATTTTGATGACTGGTTTCTTGATTTAATCCTATTCCTGAATCTCCCCATTCAAACCAAGAAGTAGTTTCTTTGCCATTAGGATTAACAGTGCCACTTAGGGTTGCTGATGTTTGTGTAATATTAGAAGCTGAACTTGAATAAACTGATGGCTTATTGCAAGCAGAGGTTGGTGTTGGTGCAGGTGAAGAACTTGGAGTAGGTGTTGGTGTAGGTGTTGGTGTAGGTGTTGGTGTAGGTGTTGGTGTAGGTGTTGGCGTA
>JAHIER010000048.1 GCA_018901555.1 Patescibacteria group bacterium | reverse complement strand
GTGCCTGAATTGCCGATTCCTATGACTTTAATTCGGGCAAAAGTTTCAATATTTGGATGAACCCTTGGCATATTATTCTCAGAATATCACAGCCAATTTTATCAGTCAACAATTAACTAGGGTAAAAAGATTTTAAACCAGCGTTTGAGATTGGGCTTGAATTTGCCCATATTTTTGATGCTAGAAGAATTTTTTTCGTTGTCTCTCATATTCCAAACGCATAATCCTAAAGCTACTGACCAGCCTGGATCATTAACAACCTGATCTTTGTAATTGCCAGTAATATTTATATCTTGGCCTTGTATAGGTAAAAGTTTGTTTGTTTTAGCAGGTAATCGCAAGGAAGACTTGGCAATATCTTCAAGGCTGAATAGGCCAGCGCCTCCTCCAGTTAAAATTATGCCAGCTGGCAACAACCCGTTTCTATTTATTTTTTTAAGATGAGATTCTATTAATTCAAAAATATCATTAAGGCGGGCTTCTATAATATCATTAAGTTTTCGTTTGGCAGTGGATGTTTCTGCCCCGAATTCCATTTTAAGTTTTTCTGCGTCTTCAAGCGGAATTTGAAATCCAAGGGCAATATCATTAGTAATATGCTTTGATCCAATAGGAAAGATTTCCAGCGAGATGGGTCGGTCTTCTTCATAAACGATAATAGAGACAGTGCTGGCGCCTATATTAGCTAAAACACAACCAACTTCTTTTTGATGTTTAGTTAAGGCAATAGTGCTGGCAGCCAAAGGGGAAGCAACAATGTCATCAACACTTACCCCGGAATTTTCTATTGCTTTTACCAAATCTGTTAAATGTTGGTTCAAACAAGTAATGTAAAGAGTTTCAACTTCTAGTTTGTTTCCTTTCATGCCCACTGGCCGGCCCATTATTGAATTATTATCTATTTTAAAATTAAGAGGAATTTCGTGAAGAATTTGTTTATTAGAAAGATTATTGGCAAGATTTGATTCGCATTGATCCAGAACGCGCTTTAAGTCATAATCAGTTATTTCACCGTCTGCCCGCGCAATCATAACTGAATCTTTTGTTTTAATAGAACCAAGACTGATGCCGCCTACTGCAACATAAGCATGTTTTATAGGAATACCTGATACTTTTTCAGCTGATTTAATAGCTGATTTAATACTATTGCTAGCTTCTTCAAAATTAGTTATAAAACCCCGGCGAATACCTTCAGAGTTTTTTTGAGTAGCACTTAAAATATGGAGATGGCGATCATCTTTTTGTTCGGCCACAACCACTTTAATGGTGGAGGTGCCCGCGTCAATACCGGTTATAATTTTTCTTGCCATAGAATTTTTTAAAAATACTTTTTTCCTTTTTTTCCATTTTTACGCCGTGTCGGAATCCTTTAAGATGCAGCAAAGAATGAATGAATAAATAATCTAGATTAATTTTTTCTTTTTTAATTAATGCAAGGTTCAAAAAAATTTCTCCATCCTTTTTTGACAAGGGGAAGGAAAGAACAGTCGTTGGTTTATCTTTTTTTCGGTATATCTTGTTTAATTTTCTAATCAACCTATTAGTTGCATAAACTAGACTCAAGTTAAAATTTTCTCCCAAAATTTCATTTTTTAACTCCTGCCACTTTTTATTCATTTCCCTTTTTCTCTATTTTACCAAGTTTCCAGAGATAATCCATTCTCCTTTTTGTTTTTTGTTTTTTGATCGCCTTCTTCTTTTTTTTAAGGGCAGATTCCGGTCGTTTTTTGAACTGAAGATCGCGGGCGCGTTGTAAAACACCGGATTGTTGGATCCTTCTATTAAACCTTCTTAAAAGGCTTAATGATGATTCGTTTTCTGATTTTTTTACTTCAATCATTTTTTTATAGCTTTTTTTTGATAAATTCGACAATTTTTTCAATAGGAACAGTTTCCTGGGTGCTTGTGTCCATGTCTTTTATAATAATGGAATCTTCCAGGGCTTCTCTTTGTCCTAATATTAAAGCATAAGACATATTTAGCTTTGATGCAATCCTTAACTGGCTTTTTAGGGTATCTTTGCTAATTGATTGAATAACCGGAACATGCGCCTTGCGCAAGGTTTCTATGATTTTTAAACTTTTATATTTGGCCGCTGTTCCTAATTGAATAAAGAAAATTTTAGATGGTTTTGAATGCCTGACTGGTATTGATCGGTCTTTCATTGTTTGGACTATTCTGTCTATGCCTAAGGCGCCACCAATGGCAGGAAAATTTTTATTAGAAAGGGCATGAGCCAGGTAATCATATCGTCCTCCTGCGCCCAAAGCGATCGGTGTTTCATTTTCTTCTTCGCTTTTTTCTTCAAAGAATTCAAAAACAGTTCGGGAATAATAATCGAGTCCGCGTACTAAATGTGTGTCTAAAAAATAGGAAATATTATTGGAATCAAGAAATTCTAAAACTTCTTTCAGGTGTTGTTTGCAGGGGGTGCAAAGATAATTGATCATCTGTGGCGCCTCCGCTTTTATTTCAATGCATTTTTCTTCTTTGCAGTCTAAAATTCTAAGAGGATTTTTGCTGTATCTGTTTTTGCAGTCTCGGCATAATTGTCCAAGCCTTTTTTTATAAAAACCGAGAAGTTCTTTACGATAATTATTTCTGCATTCTTTATCTCCCAAAGAATTAATATGAACAACGATTGATTTAAGGCCTAATTCTTCGAGAATTAATGTTAATACTCGTATAGTCATTGCTTCGGCCACTGGTTTTTCTTCCCCAATAATTTCCAGGCCAAATTGTTGAAGTTCTCTCAATCTTCCTTTTTGCGGTTTTTCGTGACGGAAAAAAGATCCTTGATATTGAAACATCACTGGTTGAGGCCAGGTTTGCATGCCGTGCTCAATATAAGAACGCATAATAGGAGCAGTTCCTTCCGGTCTTAAGGCGAGCTTGTCTCCGCCCTGAGTTTTCAGTGTGTACATTTGTTTTTCAATAATATCGCTGGTGTCTCCTAGCCCGGCATTAAAAAGTTCCAGTCTTTCCAAATGAGGAGTTTTAATTGGCATAAAACCGTAATAATTTGAAATTTCTTCAGCTTTATCGTAAATGGTTTTATAAAAAACAAAATCTTCCGGCAGAATATCATGCATGCCTTTAGGGGTTTGCAGAATAATTTTTGACTTATCTTTTTTCTTTGGCATTTTTTAGTTATTAATTTCTCCTGGCAATAAATCCAATTTAGTAATTGGCCAAAGTCTTACCAGGGCGCGTCCGATAATAAGATTTTCTTCAACAGGTCCCCACATTCTGGAATCAGAGCTGGCGGGCCGATTGTCTCCCATAACAAAATATTGATTATCTTTTAAGGTTATTTCTCTGTCTTCATAATTTACAGTTTCTCCTGGCAATCCTTCAATTCTTTTTATAAAAAATTTTGAAGTATCTAATGGATAGCGAAAAACAATAACATCACCCTTTTTAGGTTTTTCAAGGTGATAGGTAAATTCATCTATGATAAGATAGTCGCCAGTTTCAAAAGTTGGCTCCATTGACGCCCCGCTCACAATAAAAGGTTGCGCTATCCAAAGTCTGATAGGAACAATAATAATTATAGCAATAATAACTAATTTTAGATATTCCCAAATTTGTTTCATCTAATAAATAATACATTATTATTTTCTGTTGCGCAAATGGAAACCAAATGTTCGTGACCGAGTCACGAACATTTGATATAATCTAGACATATGAGAAAAATAACACCTTTCAATGGAGGTTTATATCATGTTTTTAATCGCGGTACAGAAAAAAGAAATATATTTATTAATAAAAAAGATTATGAAAGATTTATTGTAAATTTAGTACTTTTTAATATCGAGGATCAGCCCTTGGGTAATCTTTGTAGATATAATATAGAAACAGCTTGTAAAAAAATATCTAAAAAGCCATTAGTAAAAATACACGCTTTTTCTATTCTGCCTAACCATTTTCATTTTATTCTTGAGCAGATTGCAGAAAATGGTATTGCTCGATTTATGCATAGATTAGAAATGGGATATTCTAGATATTTTAATATTTTGTATTCTAGAAGTGGCAATCTTTTTCAGGGATCATATAAAATGAAACATATAGATAAAGATTCTTATATGTTATACTTACCCCTTTATATTCATCTTAATCCGCTTGATTTATTAAATTCAGAAAAAAATTGGAAAGAGAAAGGTATTAAAAATAAAAATAAATCAATTAATTTTATAAAAAATTATCCATGGTCAAGTCTAGGAGAATATCTAGGAGCAAAAAATTTTCCTTTTATAAGTCGTGATATTTTTGATTCTCTTTATGAAAATCCTCAAGAATGGGAAATGGCTTTAAAAGATTGGTTGCCAGAACCAGAGAACGAATG
>JAHIER010000047.1 GCA_018901555.1 Patescibacteria group bacterium | reverse complement strand
TTTTAAAAGAAGGTTCTCCATTATTTTTTCTGATTAATTTTTCAGAGAACTGATCCAATTCAACAGTGGCAAGACCAGGCTTAACTTTTCGAGCCACTTCAGACAAAATAGAGGCAAGAATCTTTCCTCCCTCTTTTAAAATTTTTATCTCCTGTGGAGTTTTTGTAGAAATCATAAATTTAGTTTTTCCATTATGTCCTGGTGAACTTTTTCTATGCTTTGATTGCCGTCAACAACAATAATTTCGTGATATTTTTTTAAATATTCTAATGCAGGAAATGTTTCTTCCTCATATACTTTAATTCTAACATTAAAAATTTCTTCCTTGTCTATATCACGTCCCCTTTTTTTTATGCGTTTTCTTAATTCTTTCTCATCAGCCTCAATTTGTATTATTTTTATATTTTCTTTTCCAAAAAGATTTGATAAAAAATCATAAAGTTTTTCTGCTTCATAAAGCGTACGGGGTGAACCATCATAAATAATGCCTTTGCAATTATCCTGATCATTATAAATTTCTTGAGTTTTTTCTTTAACAACTTTAAACATCCAGTCAGGATCAAAAAGCAAGCCAGAATCATAACGTTCTTTTTGTTTTTGAGATTCAGAATCATTATGAGAATTTATATATTCTATTCCTATTTTGCTGGATACAAAATGGAAAAAACCGAGTTTTTCTGCTAATAATTTAATTTGAGTGCCCTTGCCAGAACCTGGCGGGCCCAAAACCATAAAAACAGAAAAATTATTATTTTTACTCATACTCGCGCATAACGATTTGAGATTCAGTTTGTTTAATTGTTTCCAAAACTACTGAAACAACGATAAGAAGCGCGGTACCGCCAAGAGCCATGGCTTGAGTGCCAGTGACAGCTTGCATGCCCAAAGGCAGAACCGCAATTAACCCTAAAAAGACTGCGCCCACCAAAGTAATTCTGTATAAAATTTTAGCAATGTGTTCAGCAGTGGACCGACCCGGTCTGATGCCAGGAACAAATGCCCCGCTTTTTTGCAGATTATTAGAAAGCGCCTGAGGATCAAAAGTAACAGCTGTATAAAAATAAGTGAAAGCAAAAACTAAAATAAAATATAAAAATCCGTAAACTAAGGAATTATTTAAAAAATTTGTCAGAAAAATAGAAACAGTTTGAATAAAACCGCTGCTGATATTTGAAAGAACATTAACAATCATCTGCGGAAACAAAAGAATAGAAATGGCAAAAATAATGGGGATGACACCAGCCTGATTAACTCTTAATGGAAGGTGTGTTGAAAAACCGCCATACATTTTCATTCCTCTCACTTGTTTGGCATAAGAAATCGGGATCTGCCTTTCCGCTTCAGTAATAACAACCACTCCGGCAATAATTACAACAGCTGAAACTAAAAATCCCAAGTACAAAGGAATTTGAGAAACATTAAAATTAAAAAGCACCTGCTGAACAGTAGTTGGCAAACTTGCCACAATACCGGCAAAAATTAATAAAGAAATTCCGTTGCCAATTCCATATTCAGAAACTAGTTCACCCAGCCACATCAAAATCAAAGAACCAGTCACAACAATAACAATGTTCATAATTTTATCAAAAATAGATAGATTAATTAAAACCTGCTGATTGCCCAAAAGCGCCAACAATCCAAATCCCTGCAAAGTTGCCAAAGGAACTGTTAAATAACGAGAAAGCTGATTAAATTTTTGTTTGCCCTGTTCTCCTTCTTCAAAATAAATTTCTTTTAATCGCGGGAAAATCATTGTTAAAAGTTGCATTATAATTGTAGCCGTAATATAAGGAGCAACACCCAGCATAAAAATTGAAAGATTGGACAACCCGCCTCCGGAAAAAATATTTAGCAATCCAAAAAATTGGTTGCCAGCAAAAAATGTTTGCAATCTTATCTGATCAACCCCAGGAATAGGTATATTGGCGCCAAGCCTAAAAAGAACCAAAATAAAAAGAATAAAAAGTATTTTTTTTCTTAAATCAGGATCTTTAAATATAATTTTTATTTTGTTCCAAAAATTATTCATGATTATTTTATCGCGCCTCACGCGATTTTATTGATCCGCCCGCATTTATAATTTTTTCTTTGGCCGGACCAGAAATCTGACATTCAGAAACAAGAAGTTTTTTAGTTAAAACACCTGTGCCTAATAATTTAACTTTGGGCAAAAAACCTTTCGTTTTGGCAATGATACCTTTTTTCAAAAGAATCTGCGGATTAACTCTTTCGTTATGATTAAATTTTTTCTCTAAAACTTCCAAATTTATAACTGTTGGTTTTTTCCCTATTTTAGGCGCGTTATATCCTCTTTTTTTAGGAATTCTTTTTATAATGTCTCTTAATTGAGGTCTCATTTTTCTACCAGCTCGTGATTTCTGACCCTTAATTCCACGACCGGAATAACCCCCGCGCTTGCCTCCTCGCCCAACTCTTTTTTTTGACTTCTTTTCTGTTTTAGTTTTTATTTGATGAAGCTGCATATTATTTCAAAGTTTTTAAAGCTTTTATTGCTGCTCGAGCATTATTAATTTTATTTTTACTGCGTGACAAAACTTTAGCAGTTACATTTTTTACTCCGGCTAATTCCAAAACCGTTCTGACTGAACTTCCAGCAATCAAACCTTTGCCCTTTGGGGTTGGTCTTAATAAAATACAAGCGCTTCCGAATTTTGCTTCAATTTTTATTGGAATAGAATGATCTTTTGTTAATACAGGTTTAATAACATTCTTTTTTCCGTTACGAAAAGATTTTTCCATTGCTGAAGAAACATCGGCGGCCTTGCCAATGCCTACGCCAACTTCTCCCTTTTTATTGCCAACAACAGTTGTTATTCTAAAACTAAAACGCCTGCCCCCAGCCATTACTCGAGCTACTCTTCTAACATCAATTGTTTTTTGTTCGAAATCTCCGTGATTAGTATTTCTCATAATAATTAGAATTGGAGTCCGCCTTTTCTGGCTCCATCAGCTAATGCCTTAACACGACCATGATATTTATATCCTCCCCTGTCAAAAACAACTTTTTTAATCTTATTATCTAATGCTTTTTTAGCCAATAATTCTCCCAACTGATAAGATCTTTCTATTTTTGTAGATTTTCCGTTGGCTAACGGATTTAATTCTTTTTCATTAACATGAACAATTTTTTTACCAGTCTGGTCATTAACTAACTGAACATAAATATATTTATTGGAACGAAAAACAGAAAGTCGCGGTCTTTCTTTAGTTCCGGAAATTTTTGCCTTCACTCTTTTTTGGCGTATCTGCCGTTTATTGATTTTTATTTTTTTCTTTAACATATTTTTACTTCTAATTTAATTAAGCGGCTGTGGCGGCTTTTTTCCCGGATTTGCGTCGTACAATTTCTTTTTCATATCTTATACCTTTGCCCTTATATGGTTCTGGCTTCTTTAAAGCTCTAATTTTTGCGCCAAAAGATCCTACTTCTTCTTTATTAATACCAAAGATTTTTATAACATTTTTTTCTATGGTTACTTTTAATCCATTTGTAATTTCCACTTTTATTAGATGAGAAAATCCAAGATTCAATATAATATTCTGGCCGTCAGTTTGCGCTTTGTAACCGATTCCTTCTATTACTAAAACTTTTTCAAAGCCTTTTGTAACGCCTTCAATCATATTTTTAATATGCGAGGCATAAGTTCCCCACAAAGCAGCTATTTTATTATCATCTTTTTTGGGCTTAAGAGTTATTTCTTTTTCGCCAATAGTTATATTTATATCATTTTTAAAAAATCTGCTTGATTCTCCCAACGGCCCTTTAGCAAAAAAGTTCCCATCTTCAAGTTTTACTTGAACACCTGCTGGAATTAATATTGGTTTTTTTCCTATCAATGACATAAAATTTATAGTGAGTTCATCGAACTACCAAATCTCACAAATTACTTCTCCGCCGACCTTCTCTTTTCTTGCTTCTTTATCGCTTAAAATACCCCTTGGAGTTGATACGATCCACAAACCCTTGCCATATTGTACGGGATAAATTTTTTTAACTGGAGCATAAATTCTCCTTGATGGTTTGGAAATTTTTTGGATATGATGAATAGTTGGACTGCCATCATTGTCGTAAACAAGAGTTACCTCTATTATTTTTTTATTTTTCTTGCCTTTTATTTCTAATTTTTTTATAAATTTTTCTTTTTCTAAAACATTAAGAATGTCGGCTTTAATCTTAGTATAGGGAATAGACACTGTTTCTTTTTTAACAGCTAATCCATTTCTTATTGTTGTAAGCATATTTGCTATATTATCCATATGTGTTCAACATTGAATGTTGCACAGCGTTGTGCAACATTCAATGTTTAATTAACTACCAACTTGATTTTCTAATTCCAGGAATCATGCCTTCATTAGCAAGCTCTCTAAAACATATTCTGCAAAGATCAAAATCTCTCATATATCCCCTTTTTCGTCCGCAACGAAAGCATCGTCTCACTACTCGTGATTTATATTTTGGTTTTTTTTGCGATCTGGCTATAACTGATTTCTTTGCCATAATTAGTCAACATTGAATGTTGCGTACAACATTCAATGTTTAAACGGGAATCCTAATAATTTAAATAATTCCAGCGCGCTTTCTTTTGACTTAGCGCTAGTCACAACAGTAACAGCCAGACCAAAAGATTTTCTTACATCGTCATCGCTTGTTTCTGGAAACACTGTATGCTCTTTAAATCCTAATGTCATACTGCCGTGCTTGTCGATTGAATCTGCATTAAGACCCCTGAAGTCTCTTATTCTTGGGATTGTAATATTGATTAATTTATTCAAAAAATCATTCATTCTTTTTTTTCGCAAAGTGCAGGAATATCCGATAGTCATTCCTTCTCTTGATTTAAAACTGGCAATAGATTTTTTGGCTGCATTATATTTAAGTTTTTGGCCAGTAATAAGAGTTAATGATTTTTCTATCATTTCCTTTCTTTCTTTATCGTCTTTAACCGGACCAATGCCAGTACTTACAATAACTTTTGTTATTTTAGGCACAGCCATTTTGTTTTTATAGCCAAATTTCTTTTTCATTCCCGGTATAGCTATTTTTTCATATTTTTCATTTATGTTCTGCATATAAATAAAAAGCCTGCCTGCCGCAGGCAGGCCTGCCTATCGGCAGACAGGGCCTTTCAGCCAATAGAAATATCCTAGCAATTATTCAGAATTTTGCAAGAAGAAAACAAAAACCGTCCTGGAATTATCATTGATTAAATTCTATCAATCTTTTTTAAATTTCCATCCGATACCTTTACTTGAATAACCCAATTCAGCCATATTTATAGTACAAGTTCTTGAAGAGACGTCTTTACAATCAAGATTGCAACCCGGCGCCAATGTACCATCAACCCTATAACAACCCGACCATGAGTAAAGACTATATCCTGGTGCTGGATAAGCAGTAAATGTTACTACGTCTGTCGGAGCATAACTATAACCACAAGAGAATATGGATGAACCTTGATAAGTTCCGCATTTAAGTTTTCCATAATTATCACTTACATAACCCCCTTCAAAAATCGCTGTGGAAGAAATTTGTATATAATTTGAAGGTGGCTCAAAACAAGCTTTTATCCCTGACATAATATCTGAGGAAGAATAAGGTATTGGCAGAGTACAAGTAAGATTAGTACCGCAACCAGTGGCACCATCAGGTACATCAACCTTGTAAAATTCTCCGCATACATATCCGAATGCCCAGCCTTGAAACGAATAAATATCCATTGGTGTGGCTGTAAAAATTATTGGTTCTCCAACAGTATATTGGGGGGTGCAAATTTTATTTCCTGATCCTTCACAAATAAATCCTTTGCTATCTGTAATTTTACCCCATCCATACACCGATTGAGCATATAAAGTTGTACCTGATGATAATTTCCACAAAGGACCAACTTCAGGATTACTAACTAATTCTAAGGCGTTAATAGTACACGTTCCGCTATTACCTATGCAATCACTACTAAATCCAGGTCTCAACTGGTTATTTACAGTACAACCTGACCATTTTGTTAATGAATATCCTGAACTTGGTGTTGCTGTCAAAACAACATTTCCATTAAAAGATGTTTGGCATTGAGTAAGTCCCGGACCGCAGTTTATTCCCAGCGGATTACTAACCACTTTACCGTTTAACACCATTGAAATTGTTATATTGCGCGAACCATCAGATACTATTGGGGTTGGCGTAGGCGTTGGAGTTGAAACTGGAGTTGCCGAAGGTGTTGGAGTTGGAAATAAAGAAGCCTCGTTGCCACAAAGAGCTTTAATTTTTAACTTAGTAACTGGACCAACTACACCATAACCAGTAGTTTCTGGCGCTCCAGAACAAACAATACCATGATTACATTGGAACTTTTTAACAGCTGTTTCTGTTAAAGGGCCGAAATATCCTGTTATTAGTCCTTCCGGATAAATATTCGGCCATTGAGCAAGAAAATGCTGTAACTGGGAAACTTGATTTTCTGTTTCATTGTCAGTTATGCCTAAATAAAGATTGTAGGATAAAGAAGGAAAACAATAAGCAACATTCCCTGCTGGTGTTGAAGGTGTTGGCGTAGGAGAACTAGTTGATCCGCTACCGCTAGAGCCACCTATATTTATTAAACTCTGCAGTTGCGATTGTAATTGTTGAACTTGTTGTAATAATATATCAATTTGAGCGCTTATTTCATTCACTGTTGCCGCTGATGACAAGGATGGAACAACTAA
>JAHIER010000046.1 GCA_018901555.1 Patescibacteria group bacterium | reverse complement strand
TTACATAAGAAACTAATCTTTTCATATCTTTGGGTCTATCCACGCCCATTTCCAAAACCAGCCACTTAGGATAATCATATTTGGCTATCAAAAGTTTAATACCCTTAAAAAGAATTAGAAACCATTCAAAAAAATTATTCCAGGCGGTTTTAGCGCCAATTATTGTTAAGGGCACGCCTAATTCGCTATTATAACTTTTTTCGCTTTTACGAACATGAAAATCAGGAGATAAAATTGTATAAATAGCGTCCTTGCTGGAAGTTTTACCGACTGTGCCAGTGACAGCAATAATTTTAGGTTTATACCTACGGAGAATAAGCTTTGCTTCAACCCGAAGCAAAAATACAATAATATTTTTAAAAATTTTTTTAATCATTATTTTTATCTTCTCGACCAATGCGCACTTTGTTTTCTCTGGTATCAACATTTTCCGGCAAAACAGATTTTATGAAAAAATCCAAAGTTTTTCTGCCATCTTCCGGACCACGGCAACTGTATAAATTAAAAACTAAACAATTATATTCAGGATAAGTATGAATAGCAATATGAGATTCGCCAAGCAAAAGCATGGCGGTAAAACCCTGAGGCTGAAAAACATAGCTCACTGCATTTAAAATCTGAAAATTTTCATGATTAGCTGCCTCAACTAAATCTTTTTCAAGTTTTTTAACATCATTTAAAATGGCATCTTTTATGCCATACATAATACAAGTAATTTCATTACCAACAGGGCTTGATTTGTGTGTCATTTCTTCTTAATAATACGGCCTGCAAATTTGCCGGTTAATCCACTATTGATTAAAACTATTATTCCATTAATTAGTACGTATTCAATGCCTTCTGAAAATCGAAAAGGGTTCTCATAAGTGGCATAGTCATTGATTTCTTCAGGATCGAAGATTATTATATCAGCTTTCCTGCCTTTTTCAAGAGTTCCCCGATCATTTATCCCCAGTATGCTGGCTGGCAGACCGGTTGACTTGTGAATGGCTGTTTGCCAATCCAAAATCTTGTTTTCTTTTACAAAGAGCCGGAAAGCGCGCGGAAAGGCTCCAAAAGATCTTGGATGAGGAATAGTTGGCGCTGAAAGATCATAACCAACACCATCAGTAGAAAAAGCCATATAATCTTCTTTGGCCAGTTCTAAAAGATGCTCAGGATTAATAACCTGGCTGAAAATAGAAACACTAAGATTATTTTCTGCCAGTAAATCTAAAACAATTTCTTCCGGAGGAACTTCCATTTTCTGACTTACTTCTAAAATAGTTTTACCAGAACCGCCAGTTCTAAATAAAGAGGAGGCAATAATAATTTTGTCATAATGCAAAGTCAAATTTTTCAGATACTCAATAATATCCTGCCATCTCTTATCTTTTTTAAAATGTAAAATTCCCATAACTTCGCTTTCATCCATTTTTCTTAACCAATTAGGCATTAGAGAATAAAGATTGGATCCGGTTCTTTCATAAGGGAAAAAATCGCTGGTAATAACAGTGCCTTCTTCACGGGCATTGCGTATCATTTTTAATGCATCGCCAAAAAATTTCCAAGACCCTCGTCCCAAAATTTTTATATGGGAAATATGAGTTTTTGTTTCTGTATTTCTGGCCAAATCAATAATACTGGAAATGCTGGGCAAAACATTTGCGCCTTCATCTTCAAGATGATGTTTTGTAATGCCGTTCCTTTTTTTAATCGGTTCGTAAAGCATTTCCATTGTTTCAACATCTTTGGAGTTTGTTGAAAGTCCGAAAGCTCCCTGCTTCATAGAAGAATCTAAAAGAAATTTCATTTCCTTGGGATCTTCTGTTTCGTAACGAAGCGTATTAAATCCTACGAGAGTGGCAAAATTCAAACCTAATTTATGTTTTTCAAGTTCATCAAATAATTCTTCAAGAGATTGCCAGTTAATATTTATTTTTGAAATATCAGACCACTTAGAAATACTTTTAATGCCTGAACCTTTTACTAATGGCGCAATAGAAGAACCGCAGTTGCCTCCCAAAATAGTTGTAATCCCCTGCTTAATTAAACTTTCCTGGCGCGGATAAGCAAAAAGAGTCCAGTGAGTATCAGAATGGTTGGTTAAATCAATAAAACCCGGGCAAACATATTTGTCCGCGGCATCTATTATTTCAGCTCCGTCTCTGGGATCAATAATGTCTATTTTTTTAATTTCATCCCCGCGAATGCCAATATCAATTTTCTGGGGCTTATTCCCCTTTCCGTCAAAAACTGTTCCATTTTTAATTATAATGTCGTAACTGGCCATAGAAGATAATATTATTATATAACATTTCTAATAAAATTCCTCTTATAATATTAATGTCAACCTGCCACGTCAACGTGCCACGTTGACATTCGTTTTATTTACCCACTAAAGTAACAACCATGCCGATAATGGCCAAGATGATACTGATGATCCAAAAACGCATGGTGACTTTATATGAAGGCCAGCCGAGCGCTTCAAAATGATGATGAATGGGCGCCACTCTGAAAACTTTTTTGTGAAAAAATTTCTTGGAAATAAGCTGGATGATTACTGAGCCAGAGGCGGCCAATAATGGAAAAGCAATAATAGGAAGAAC
>JAHIER010000045.1 GCA_018901555.1 Patescibacteria group bacterium | reverse complement strand
CGCAAAGAAACGGTTTCTTTTTTAAACCATTCTTTGATTTCTTCGCCTTTATTTTTTATCTCATTAAAATTATAATTCATACACTCATTTTACAATCGTGGCAATGTTAATGCAAGATGCTCTAAAACCATCTTAGAAGAAGCTGGGGGCATAAAAAGCAAGTTTTTATTTTTTTGAATTTCTTCAAGAGATTTTGAAATTGAATAAATTTTTTCTTTTTCTAATTTTCCAGCTAAAAAAATTTCCAGTTCATTAAGAAATTCAATGGATTTTTGTTTATCCTTAAAAAAAATCTCTATAGTTTCCATCCGTTTGCTCGGTAAATCATTTATAAATTTTTTATATAGATCTTTTTTTTCTTCATCCAGAAAAATTTGGCCGCCATAATTATTTTCTATTATTGTCAGACGCGAACGCAGGGTTGGAATAATAACATCTAAAGACATGGTCACTATAAAAAAATGGGTTCCGCTAAACGGCTCTTCTATGGTTTTTAATAATGCATTGGCTGATTCAATGCTAAAAGAATCAGCTTCAATAATAAAGACTTTTTTATCCCCTAAAAGCGGGGTTTGGCAGGCCTTATAAATTAATTCTTTAGCATCATCAATGCCAAATAACTCATATTTTTTATAAAAATAATCCGGATAAGTCTCTAACCGACCCGTAGGGTCGGTGGCAGAAAAACAGAGTAAAACCCTTGCCGCTTCAAAACTTGCCTTTCGTGAAATTCCTAAATCACCCACCATCAAATACCCATGATCAAATTCTTTTTTCTGAATATGGGTTTTAAATAGATTATTCATATAATGGACCGGACAGGACTCGAACCCGCTACCTCCTCAGTGCAAATGAGGCGCTCTACCAGTTGAGCTACCGGCCCAATTGAGTTTTTTTATAACATTATTTTTTGTTCAAAGCAAGAGTTATGAGATGATCTAAAAGTTCTGAGTAAGAAGAACCAACAGCTTTGACGGCTTTTGGCAAAAGTGATTCTGAAGTTAAGCCCGGCAAAGTATTAACTTCCAAAATATAAATTCCTTTCGGAGAAACAATAAAATCAGCGCGCGAATAATGACGACATCCCAAAGCAATATGCGCCTTTCTAGTCATTTCTTCAATATTTCTTTTTAATTCTAAACTTAAATCAGCCGGACAAATTTCTCTTGTCTCTCCGCTGTATTTAGCATTGTAATCAAAAAAATCAGAACTGGTCGGCGGAATTATTTCAATAATAGGCAAAGTATAATGTTCCTGCCCCCTAAAATTTTCCAAAACTCCGCAAGTCACTTCCCTGCCCGACAAATATTCTTCCACAATAATTTTATTTCCATAATTAAAACTTTTTCCTATAGCATTAACCAGATCATTAAAATTCCTAGCAACAGAAACTCCTACTGACGAACCAGACGAAGCCGGCTTAACTATCCAAGGCGATCCTAATTTTCTCATAATTCTATGGGCTGTCTGAAAAGAAGATTCATTATCATCAGCAAAATCGCCAAATGGCACTTTTAAACCAGCTCTTGAAAAAGATTCTCGCGACAAAATTTTATTCATGCCTAAAGCTGAAGCAAAAATACTCGAACCGGTGTAAGGAATATTAAATGTCTCAAATAATTGCTGAACTTTGCCGTCTTCTCCGTAATGGCCATGCAAAGCATTAAAAATAACATCAACTGACCGAAAAATTCTTTCCGGAAAATTAAGTTTGCCGTCAAAAAACCATTCGCCGGTTTTATGCAAAATAATGTCATGACCAAAATATTTTTCAGGCAAATTAGAAAGAACACATTCCCCAGTTTTCAAGGAAACTTCAAATTCATCTGACAACCCTCCTCTTAATACACCTACTTTAATCATAAATATTTTTTAACCAGTTTATAACCTGATCCATTGAGCTTGGTTCTTCAATAAAAATATTGGTTCCGTGGCCTGATTTTTGAAAAACCTTCAGCTCCTTATTATCTACTTTAGCAATTTTATAAAGCTTTTGCACTGTTTCTGTGGAATATTCGTCATTTTCCCCGCCAGCTGTTAAAAATACAGACTGTTTTTCATAGAGATTTTTTATTAACACTTCAGTATCAATGCCTTTATATGATAAACCCGGAGAAAGCAAAACACTGGCCTTAATTTCCGAATACATTGATTGATATTGCAAAGCTAAATTGGCTCCAATAGAAGCTCCGACTAAAAAAATCTTTTCCGGAGAAACTCCATTAGAAATTAAAAATTCTGCAGTTGCCTCAACATCTTTAATGCTTTCTCTGTGCTGTTGGTCAGAAAAATTTATAAATCCGTCCGGACCATCTTCGGATTGGCCATGCCCTCTTAAATCTATAGCCAGGCATTGAAATCCTTCATTGTTTAACTTTTTGGCAAAATCCTTCCAGCTATCTTTGGTTGCGGGCATCATGTGCAGTAAAATTCCTGATGGCAAATTATGAATTTGAGATCCTTCAGCAGGATAAAAATCACCGGCTATTTCAATACTATCACTTGTTTTCAATTTTATTATATTTTTTGTCATTGATGTTATTACCGTTAAATATTTTTTTAGATAATCTAAAAACCAGCCATCCAACAAAAGCAAGGATTAGTAAAATTTCAATAGCATGATAAATATGTTTTATTCCTTTGATTAACAAAGAGAGATCGTAAGCAAATCGATATCCTAAAAACATCAGTAAGGGAATAT
>JAHIER010000044.1 GCA_018901555.1 Patescibacteria group bacterium | reverse complement strand
TTTACTAAAGATTTTATTTCATCATCAGGCAGTTCAGATTCCTGCAATGTCCAGCCAATTTCCCAATTTTTTCTGTTTCTGATTTCATTGTATTCTCTTTGATATAGAATTCTTTCGCTTCTTTCAAAATTTTTATATTCCAGAAGAAATTTGATAAGTTCTTCTGCAAAATCCGGATTTGTTTTTAGATATTCCTTAAAAACAGAATCTCTTATTTCAAAATCAGTTTCCAGCCACATTCCGCGTTTGCCCAATTTCCAAACAACTTCTATTTCGCTTCTGGCAATATCTTTGTCATCAAAATAATGCATTTTTATTCTGCCCGCAGCTTCTATTAAACTCACAAAATCAGCGTTATTTTTTGCGATCCAAATCCCGGGTATTTCTCCTTGCTCGCCGTTATCTCTTTTTCGTCCCCAGAAATACGAATATTTTTGTTCTTGTCCTAGCATAATTCCTCCCTTGTCTCTAATGTAAATTCTAAAAACAAAATAGCACCGATGGTGCTATTTTGCAAGTTAAATTAAAAATATTATTTTTTATTTTTTATTTAAGTCTTCGCTTTCAATCTCGCCTTCTTCATTGGCTTTGGCTACAGATTTTCCTTCGCGGGAACGAATATCCAGTTTCCAGCCGGTAAGTTTGACTGCTAAACGGACATTTTGTCCCCCTTTCCCAATAGCCAAAGAAAGCTGGTCATCATCAACCATAACTTTAGCTTCCCTTATTTTTTCATTGGTTTCTACTTCTAAAATTTTAGCAGGAGAGAGAGAATGTGAAATAAATTCTTCTGGGTTTTCAGACCACTGAATAACATCAATTTTTTCTCCGCCCAATTCAGCAATAATAGTATTGATTCTAGTGCCTTTTTGCCCGACACAAGAACCAACTGGATCCACTCCATTTTCATTTGAAATAACAGCAATTTTTGATCTAGAGCCAGCTTCTCTGGCAATGCTTTTAATTTCTACAATACCATTGCCGATTTCCGGAACTTCCAAGCGGAAAAGTTCTGAAATAAATTTAGGATGAGAACGGGAAAGAAATACTCCTATTCCCCTAGAACTTTCTTCTACTAAAAATACAACAGCCTTAACTCTTTCGCTAATACGATATCTTTCTCCGCGGATTTGTTCATCTCTGGGGAGGATTGCTGTTATTCTTCCTAAATCAACAAATACATTATTATTTTCAATGCGTTGGACAATACCGGTTATAATCTGGCCTTGTTTAGTTTTAAATTCTTCAAAAGTTGATTCTCTTTCCGCTTCTTTTATTTTTTGAATAATAACTTGTTTGGCTGTTTGAGCGGCAATTCGTCCGTAATCCTTTTTAGATTCCAGAGGAAAAACAATTTCATCACCGGGTTTAACAGTTTTCTTTATTTTTTTTGCTTCTTCTATCATAATATGATGTTCCGGGTTAAATCTGACTTTTTTGGGTTCGTTAACATCCGATGTTTCTGTTTCGTCTTCGGGCTTGAGCATTGATTCGTCAACAACTATTTTGATTTGGGAAAAAGAAGTTTCTCCTGTAGTCATATCAAAAACAGCCCTGACAATCTGGCCTTTTTTCCCGCAGTCTTTTTTATAGGCAGCAGCCAGAGCATCTTGAATAGCTTCAAGAATTTTTTCTCTGGAAATATTTTTTTCTTCTTCTAATTGTTCTAATGCTGATTGCAATGCTTTTAAATCCATATATTTATCTATTTATAGGTTAATCTTATAAAAATAATGCCCGCTTCAGCGGACTACATATATTATAAACACCTGATGTTTATTGTCAATGCGTTTTTTGGTATAATTATAAACATAAGATTATGGAACTATTAAATAATATAATCAATCAGTTTAATTTTAAGAAGCAGTGCCGGGATTATAATATTACTCTTTGGCAATGCCCTCAATTCCTGTTTTTAATAATGGGAATAATTATTATTTTCAGCATTCTTCTGACTAATTTTGTAGCTCAGAAATTTACAGAACCCGGGGTTGTAGCAATGATTGTTATCGTTTTGACCGCTGTCCTGATGGTAATAAACTACATTATCGTTTCTTCTTTTGAAAGAATCGCGTATTCTTCCAAACAAAAATCGGAATTTATCAGTATCATGTCTCATCGATTGCGTTCTCCGCTTTCTTCCATCAGATGGCAATTGGATCTTCTTCTGAATAAATTAAATAATCTTAGCGAAGAACAGGAAAATATTTCATTAGAAGAGATAAAAAAACAAAATGAGAGAATGATCAAGGTTGTTAATGATTTGTTAGAGCTTAATCTTATAGAAGACAGGGGTTTAGTTTTAACTCCTTCCAGTTTTTCAATTAAAGATCTGGTAGAAGAATTAGTTTCTCTTCAAAGAAATAACGCTGAGCAGAATGGGGTAGAGCTTTTTGTTTCTACATCTGATCAATTGCCGAATGTTTTTGCGGACAAGACAAGAATAAAAAATGTTATTTATCGTTTTATAGATAATGCTATAAAGTACAGTGTGAACGGCGGCAAGATAACAGTTTCGCTCAATAAAATTAATAATCAAGTTCGTTGTTCTGTGAGCGACGAGGGGGCGGGAATTTCAGAAAAAGAGATTAAAAAAGTGTTTACGAAATTTTTCCGCGCGCGGGAGGTTCTTTATTATCAGACCGAGGGAAGTGGTGTCGGGCTTTATATAAATAAGGCCGTTGTCGAGCTTTCGGGAGGAAAAACCGGTTTTAATAGTATTGAAGGTCGAGGTTCAACATTCTGGTTTACCTTGCCAGTAGCCAGTAGCCAGTCTTGAGTAGTCAGACACAATTGAGTAGTCAGTCATAAGTAATCAGTAGCTAGATTAAAAAATATGAAAGAAAAAATTTGTTCAATTAAGTTTATTAAAATTATAATATCAACAATAATTCCCTTTTTGATTTTGTTGTTTATTAGAAAAAAGAAAAAAACATCTGACTACTAACATATTGATTACTAAATATTATGCATCGTTTCGTAAAATTAGAAGTTTATCAAAAAGCGCTGAAATTCACTGGTGAGGTTTATAAATTTTCAAATTTATTGCCTGATGACGAGCGTTTTGGAATTGTAAGCCAATTAAGGCGGGCAACTACAAGTATAGTTTTAAATATTGCCGAAGGTGCGGGTGCTGGTTCTGATATGGAGTTTAAGAGATTTCTTAGAATGTCTTTGCGTTCCACCTATGAAGTAAATTCAATTTTTGATATTATAAAAGAGTTAGGATTAAGTGATTTGGAAAGCGTTGAAAATTTAAGGAAAAATTTAGATGAAATTTCGGCAATGATTTTTGGATTAATAAAGTCGTTAAATAATTAGTAGCCAATAGTTAGTAATCAGTCGTGAGTAATCAGCATTGTCTGACTACTTAAGACTGACTACTCAAGACTCATTTATGATATGTCAAAAGTGCTTTTTATAGAAGATGAGCCAAAATTACAACAAGCCCTGCAGGAAACTTTTAAAAAAGAGGGGTTTGAAATTTTTTATGCTCACGATGGAGAAGCTGGAGTAAAATTAGCAGAAGAAGTTTGTCCAGATTTGGTTATGCTGGATCTTATTTTACCCAAGAAGAATGGCTTTGATGTTCTGTCTGAATTAAAAACAAATTCCCGCTTGATGAAAATTCCAGTGGTTGTTTTAACTAATTTGGAGGGCGCTCAGGATATTGAAAAAGCGCTTTCTTTGGGAGCGTATACTTATCTTTTAAAAACTAATTATTCCTTGGATGAGATTTTAGAAAAAGCCAAAGAAGCAATTGCTCAAAATGAAAAAAATTGAGCCTCAACAATTAAAATTATTTTTACTTGATTCAGGCCTTATTTCCAGTAAGGATCTTGAGTCTGCTGAAAAAAGCGCAGCTAAAGAAAATAAATATTTAGGAGATGTTTTAGTAAAAGAAAATAAAATTAAAGAAGACGATCTTAGGCGTTTGGAAGCTTATATTTTGGGGATTCCTTTTGTTGATTTAAAAAAAGAAAAAATAGATTTTGAAATCTTGAGCCTTATTCCTGAACCAATTGCTAGAACACATAACATAGTTGCTTATAAAAAAACCAGCGATGGTTTGGAGGTGGCCATGCTTGATCCTGAAGATTTGGAGACTATTGATTTTATAAAAAAGAAACTGAATTTTAAAATTAAACCAAGATTAACAGACCCGGATTCCATTAAAAATATTTTAACCCAATATAATAAAAGTTTGCAGGCAGAATTCGGAGACATTATTCAAAAAGAAGCAGAATCTTTAAGAATTGTTTCAGAAAAAGAAGGAGATTCTGGGACAGGAGAAGATCTTAAAAAATTAGCTGAAGAAGTCCCAGTTGTTAGAATCGTTGATACTCTTTTGCGTCATGCTATTTTGCAGAGAGCCAGTGATATTCATATAGAACCAATGGAAAAAGAAGTTGTGGCTAGATATCGCATTGACGGCATTTTACATGATGCCATGGTTCTTCCTAAAACAGTTGCCCCTGGTATTATCGCCAGAATTAAAGTTTTATCTAACCTTAAATTAGACGAAAAGCGTTTGCCTCAGGACGGACGATTTAAAATAGAATTAAGCGAGGAAAAATTTTCTTTCAGAGTTTCTATAATGCCAGTTTTTGACGGAGAAAAAGCAGTTATGAGAATTTTACATGAAAATTCTAAGGGGTTTGGTTTGGAATCTTTAGGTTTTTTGCCGTCCCAAATTGAAAATTTGCATGAATTTATTCGCAGGCCTCATGGCATGATTTTGGCGACTGGTCCGACTGGTTCCGGCAAAACTACAACTCTTTATACTATTTTGGAAATTCTTAATACGCCCGAAGTTAATATTGCAACAATTGAAGATCCTATTGAATATCAAATTCCTAGAATAAATCAGACTCAAGTTAAACCGGATATTGGTTTTAGTTTTTCTGATGGATTAAGATCTTTGGTTCGTCAAGATCCGGATATTATAATGGTTGGGGAAATTAGAGACAGAGAAACTGCTTCTTTGGCTATTAATGCAGCTTTGACTGGTCATCTTGTCTTATCTACTTTGCATACGAATTCTGCTGCCGGTACTATACCAAGATTACTAGACATGAAAGTAGAGCCGTTTTTATTAGCTTCAACTATTAATGTAATTATCGCTCAAAGATTAGTAAGAAGGCTTTGCGCTGAAAGAGAAAAATATTTTTTAACAAAAAATCAATTAGAAAATTTAAAACATTATATTGATACTGAAAGAATGTTGGATATTTTAAAAAAAGAAAAAATTATAAGACCTGGAGATGATTGGAGCAAGGTGCCGTTTTATAAATCAAAAGAATCAAAAGAATGTCCTGATGGTTATAAGGACCGAATCGGTATTCATGAAATTTTAAAAGTGACTGAGTTAATAAAAAATTTAGTTATGTCAAATTCCACTTCTGATGATATAGAGAAACAGGCCAAAAAAGAAGGAATGACTACGATGCTTGAAGATGGCATTATCAAGGCTGTTCAAGGGATTACTACTATAGAAGAAATTTTAAGAGTTACAAGAGAATAAAAAAGATTTGTTCTAAACTTTTCCTAACTTAAATAAATAACCTTGACAGATTATTTATTTCGTGTATAATATAAATAGAATCATTGAAAACCCCTTATTTTAAGGGTCAAAATCAAATTTTAAGGAGGCTGACCATGAAAAACATGCTCGGCATAGCAGAAGTAAAAGGTTCTATTTATGACCTTTTGGAAAAGCTCGGAGGATCTGATGGAGAGAGGTGGTTAAGAGACTTGAAAAAGTTTCTTCGCAAAGAGATTTCTTTAATTCACGACTGGCAGAATTTCTGGCTTTTCTCTTTTTGGGTTTCTTATTTTATTTATAATGATTATTTATTGTGACAATCTCTACAAGATCTTTTTCTCGAAAAATAAAAACCGCCCGATATTTGCGGTCAATTCTAAAACTCCAAATTCGCATTTGTTTTGGTTCAAGTAGTTCAGTTTCTAGGCTTGGATAAAAAACATTTTCTTGGAAAAGTTTTATTTGTTTCTGGAATTTCTTTTCCAGTTCGTGTTTTTTGAGATATTTTTTGATTTCAGAATTAACAGGGAGAATTCTCATTTTTTAAAATAAGACGATTGAGTTAACCCTCTTTCCAAACTTTTAATAAAGTTTTTGTTATATTTTTTCGTTGCTTTAAATGCCGAAATGACATCTTTAATATTTCTTGTCGGCGGAGAGGAAAAAATATCTTCTTTCATTAACTGCTGAAGATATTCATATCGAAGTTTCCCTTCGATTAGATCATAATATTCTTTTTTTGGTATAGTTACGGTGCTCATATCTTTAATAATACTTTTGAAATATAATAATGGCAATATTGACAGATTATTTATTTTTTGTATAATCTAATTTTTATAATAAAGATTTTTGTGGTAAAATATTAAATAATATGCACTTTACGTATTTTGCCAAAAAGGTTTCTGGAGAAGAAATAAGGGGCGTTATGGAAGCTAATGATCGTTTTGATTTGGCAAAATTATTAAAACAGCAGGATTATGTTCTTGTCTCATGCAAGGAAGATTCAGGGAAAAAGTTCTTTTTTACAATACCGGCTATTTTTAATTCTGTTTCTATTTCTGATAAAATTTTTTTCTCGCGTAATCTTTCAGTAATGGTTTCAGCCGGGGTTTCAATCGCTAGGGGCCTGGAAATTTTAGGTAGGCAAACAAAAAATACCAGTTTAAAAAAAATACTTGCCAATCTGACGGATTTTATAAAAAAGGGAGGCTCTTTAAGCGAAGGAATGAAACAGTACCCGCGAGTTTTTTCATCGCTTTTTACAGCAATGGTAAGAGTGGGAGAAGAAACTGGCAAGTTAAGCGAGTCTTTAATTTTAGTAAGCGAACAAATAGAAAGAGATAATGCTATTCGTAAAAAAGTAAAAGGAGCAATGATGTATCCTTCTATTGTTGTTATTGTCATGATTTTAATCGGAATTCTGATGCTTATTTATGTGGTGCCTACTTTAACAGCCACTTTTGAAGAATTGGGCGTGGAATTGCCAATGAGCACCCAGATAATTATTTTATTAAGTAATTTTTTTACACAGCATACAATATTATTTTTAATAATTTTATTAATTACAATTTCAACCATTGCGTTTTTTGCGCGTTCGCCCGGGGGCAAAAAAGTTATGGGTGGCATTCTGCTTCATTTTCCATTGTTTTCTCCTTTAGTTAAAAAAGTTAATGCCGCGCGCACCAGCCGAAGCTTGGCGTCGTTAATAAGCGCTGGCGTCGATGTTTTAGAGGCTTTAGCGATTACTAAAGATGTGGTTCAAAATGATAAATTTAAAGCAGTTTTAGAAATGGCCAAAAGCGATATTCAAAAAGGCATTCCTATGTCAGAATCTTTTAAAAAATCCGCCAATCTTTATCCGATTTTAGTGGGAGAAATGATGGCCGTAGGAGAAGAAACAGGCAAATTAACTGACATGCTTTTAAGACTAGCGACTTTTTATGAAGATGAGGTGGCTGAATCAACAAAAAATATGTCAACTGTTATTGAGCCAATTCTTATGGTGATTATTGGCGCTGGGGTCGGTTTTTTCGCTATTTCTATGATTAAGCCAATGTATTCTATGGTGAGCGGGATGTAATTCGTTTATAATATAAATATGAAAGGATTTACTTTTATTGAAATCATTATTGCCGTAGCGATTTTGATGGTTATAACCACCTTTACGCTTATTTCATTAAATACTTTTAAAGAAAATCAGTCATTAAAAAATGCTGTTAATGAAACAGTTTCCTTAATTAATCAGGCAAAATCAAAAACTTCATCATCGCAGGATTTTTCTCAATACGGAGTTCATTTTGAATTTTACAGAGCAGTTTTGTTTAAGGGAACAACTTTTTCAGAACCTAATTCAGAAAATATTATTATTGATATTCCTTCACTGATTGAAATTTCCAGTATTTCTTTGAATGGCGGAGGAGTTGATGTTGTTTTTCAAAGGTTAACCGTCAAAACTGATCAAAACGGCTCAATTATTTTTAGAGTTAAAAATGATGCCAGCAAAACAAAAACAATTAGTATAAAAAATTCTGGCATTATTGATATTGAATAAAATGAGAAAATTACAATTTAAAAAAGGGTTTGGATTAATAGAAATAGTTGTTAGCACATCAATTATTTCTGTTGCCTTTTTGGGATTAATGTCAGTAGCTAATCTTTCTTTAAAGGTTTTGCAAAAAAGTTCTAATAATATTAAAGCAGGTTTTTTAATGGAAGAAGGCGTAGAAGCAATAAAAATTATCAGAGATGACGGATGGAATAATATTTCTTCTTTGAGTAACGGTGTTAATTATTATTTTGATTTTGATGGAATCTCTTGGACTGCCACCACCACATCTTCTTATATTGATGATATTTTTGAACGGAAGTTTATTTTAAATAATGTAGAAAGAGATGCTAATGATGACATTGTTGTTTCCGGCGCAAACGATCCAAACACAAAAAAAATTACCATTTATGTTTCATGGAAGGAAAATAATGGGATAACCACCCAATCTTTTTCAACTTATATTACAAACCTTTTTGATTAATTAAAAAATGAAAAATAAGCAAGGCATGAGTTTAATAGAGGTAATATTTTACACAGCTATCATTGCTATTGTTTTTATTTTGGTTGTAAATTCATTGTCTATCGTTATCAAGGCCTTTAATCAAGGGAGAGTTTCAATTAAAATTAACAATTCTGCTGAAACAGCTATGGAAAGAATGACTCGGGAAATTAGATTTGCTTATGATGTTGACGATTCTAGTGTCTTAGGTTCTTCTCCGGGGCATTTAGTTTTAAACACCTATAGTACCAGTTCTCCAGAAGTTACAACATTAATAGAATTTTATATTGATTCAGGAAAATTAATGATAAAAGAAGGTGACATGACAGCAGATCAATTAACTTCGTCGGATTTAAGCGTGACAAATTTAATTTTTCGAGAAATCATTGCATCGTCAATATCAAAAGCTGTAAAAATAGAAATGACACTCCAAGGATCTTCGGGAAATTATCAAAAAATAGAAAATTTTTATAATACAGCAATTTTAAGAAAATCATATTAATATGCAAATTAAAAATTACAACAAAGGTCAAGCCGTAATTTCTGTAACTGTTTTTCTTTTGGTAATGTCTTTGGTAATTATTTCAGGATTTTCATCCATTGTTTTAAAAGAAACAAAAAATTCTCAAAACTTTATTTTTTCAAAGAGAAGTTATTTTTTGGCAGAAGCAGGAGTAGAAGATGTTAGTTATAGAATTATAAAAGGAAAAAATTATTCTAGCCAAGAAGTAATAAGTATTGATGGATATATTGCAACTACAACTGTTTTAACAGTTGGCAATGAAAGACATATTATTGCAGAAGGAGATGTTTATAACGGTATAAGAAAAATTGAAACAGTTTTAACCACAGATGTTGGCGCTTCATTTTTCTACGGACTTCAAGCTGGCGGAGGAGGGCTGATTATGGAAAATAGTTCTTCTGTTTCTGGCAATGTTTATTCTAATGGATCGGTTAATGGTTCTAATTCCAATATTGTCAGGGGCACTATTGTTTCAGCTGGCCCTGCAGGATTAGTTAATGGTAGTCACGCTACCAGTAGTGTTTATGCCCATACTATTAGCAATAGTTATGTTGATGGAGATGCTTATTATCAATCGATTTCAGGAACTACAGTAGATGGAACACTTTACCCTGGCAGCGCAGATCAGCCATTGGGTGAAATGCCCATCTCTGATTCTAAAATTGATGAATGGAAAGCAGCAGCTGAATCAGGCGGTGTTATTAATTCGCCTTGTCCTTATGAAATTGATTCAGATGTTGATCTGGGTCCTGTAAAAATAAATTGCGATCTGGAAATTAATGGCAGTCCGACCATTACTTTGCATGGTTCTGTTTGGGTCGTTGGCAATATAACTACAAAAAATGGTCCAATTATACGCATAGATCCGTCTTTGGGTCCTATGAGCGTGGCTATGATTGCTGACAATCCAGCCAACAGAACAACTAGCAGCAAGATTAGTTTGGAAAACAGCGTTCAATTTATAGACTCCGGAACTCCTGGATCTTATATTCTTATGGTTTCCCAAAATAACAGCGCAGAAGGAGGAGGTTCAGAAACGGCCATTGATGTAAAAAACACAGTATCCGGCAAATTACTTGTTTATGCCGGGCACGGAGAAATATTATTACAAAATAATATCAATCTTAAAGAAGTGACGGCTTACAAAATTCATCTTAAAAATACTGCTACAGTTATTTACGAAACAGGATTATCA
>JAHIER010000043.1 GCA_018901555.1 Patescibacteria group bacterium | reverse complement strand
CTTCTTTTGAGTCCTCTATTTTTCTATCCACTGCATCAAAGCGTTTGTCAACTGATACGGCAAATTTATTAATAGCTGAAAGTATTTCATTATTTGTTGTTTCTTGTTCCATATAATCAATTATAAACTAGATCCCCAAAATTCAAAGTGGATAAAATTTCACCGACTTACGATGTCGGTTCGTGAAATTTCTGCCATGATTTTTCCAACCGAAAAATTTTTGTCCTAACCAAAGCATAACGGCTGATTAAATCATCAATCAAATCCCAATTAAACTGTTTCCCGTAAATGCCTTTGACCTGCTCCAGATAAATTATCATCTTATTACATCCTGCCATGGCATGCTCCAATAATAAAATCCCCTGTTTGTGATCACCGAATCTTATGGAATGAGCCTCGCCAATTTGCAAAGGAATCAACAGGGAACATTCAACAGTAGCATCAATAAAACGGTATTTTAATTTAATCAATTTCGGCGCGATATTTTTTGCCACAAGCACTGAAGCCTCAAGAGTTTTTTGATAAACTTCCAAATCGCGAAAACTTCTCACCGGCTTTTTGGGAAAAAATTTATACATAAATTTACACTATCTTTATAATATCTTTTTTGGGCACTTCCGCCACCGCACCCGAACGATAATATACTTTTCTTTTCTTTTTGCCTTTTAATTTTTTCACAACATGCAAAGGATAAAATTCAAAATAATCTTTTTCATCAAACCACCCGCATTTGAATTCAAACAATCGCAACCCGGTAAGACGCGACATAGCCATAGCATACCAAGTAAGCTGTTCAATGGGTTTTTCCTTGGCTGCTTTAGGCTTATAATCCAAAAGATGAACCGAGCCATTCCTCACCTGCACAAAATCAATATGCCCGGTCAAAAGCTTTGGCATATTCATGAGCTTTTTCTTGCCTTTGATTTTGATTTTTCCATCTTCAGTAATTTTAAATCCCAATTCATTTTCCATATATTCAATGTCTTCTTTTCTAATATATACCGGGACTTCAGTAGCAACAGTGCAAGAATCATTGGCAATCATAAATCTTTGCAACTGTTCGTGCCGGTCTTTATTGTTTCTCACTGCTGTTAAAACAAATTTTGCCAGACGATTGGCATAATTATTTTTTGCTTTGACAATCATGTCCGCTTTGTTGAATTTGGAGCGGATATCGCTCATCCGTTCTCCTTGCTGAAAATATTGGTGCGGGGTTTCCGAAGAAACATTTTCCAAGTATTCTTTCAAGGGCCCGAAATATCTGTTGCCGAATTCTTCCAGCATTAAAGCGATCTTGGCGCGGTGGAAGCGGAAACGAAAAATCTGACGGTGCGCCATGGTCACAGTCTCCACTGTGTCCTTAGGTCTGAACATTTTTACAGCATATGGCCGGAGCCGTTCATACCTGCAAAGCATTTTATATTCTTCAGTCCAACGAGATAAGGTTTCAACATCTGGCGCAACCTTGAATTTTTGCCTGACCAAAGAACAGGTTTGCTGAAAATTAAATCCCAAATTGTAATAACTCAAAGCCTCAATTACAATATTTAATGGGAAATGCTTGCCCTTAACTTCTTTGGCAGTAAAAGTTTTTCCGCATTCTGAATTTTTACAAAGATACAGCTGAACAATTTCCAGCTTGTTTTTCCTTACTCCTCTTTTGACAAAATCTTTTGTCTGGCAATAAGGACAAAATTCAGCAGGTTTGGTGATACCGATATTTTTCATTTTTCCCGTCCTTTAGGGCGGTCATATTAAACTAAACTTTGTTAATTCCTGTTTTATTTTTTTATCGTTAATTTCAAACCCGGGCATAAAAATTATTTTTTCCGCGTAATTCATATCTCCAAAATAAGCAAGGGCTTCCCGAAAAATTCTCCCGTTAAATTCATTGCCAAAAATTTCTTTTCTCTTTCCCGATATTTCCTCAACCGAATAATGGTTTTTTATAATAAAATATAAATCTAGGCGTATTTATTAAAATATAGAGTGAAATAACTTTTTGTTTTTTTGTGATAATTACATCTTTTTTGTTTTACTTGCTGAGAAAAAATTTTCGCCGTTTTTTTAACTCCTAAAATATCAATCATTTTCCGCACATCTTCCCAATTGCCATAATTTAAAACATGCTCAACAATGGCTTCATCGTTGAGATGGCTGGGGTCTTTTACATACCAAACAAGATATGGTCTTTGCTTGATGAATTTTTGAATTGCCAGCATATATTTTTATTTTATCATAAAATTTAAAAATATCCATATCACGAATTTGTTGGATACTTATATCACTAGTTTGTCGAATTTTTAATGTTATTCCTGTGATTCGTGAGGCGGTTCTTCTGGGCTGGGTGTTGGTTCCCGCCCTTCAGGGCGAGGCTCGCCACTTTCGGTGGCGGCTGGAGTTGGAGTTGGTGTAGGTGTGGGGGTTGGTGTGGGTATGGGAGTTGGCGTGGGTGATGGCGTGAGTATGGGTGTTGGAACAGGAACATCGGATGTTGGCGTCGGCGTTGGCGTAGGTTCAAATATTGTCATTTGATTTTTTTCAAGCAATTCTTTTAATTGGTTTTCATTCACACAAGTATTGCCTATGCAAAGTTCTTCTTTAACAAAAAGTTTTTTAACAGTCACAATTTTATCGCTCAGCCAATCTAAAAGCCCTTCAAAACTATTACTTATCTGGCTACTGGCTGATGAAAGCTGGCTACTTATCCTCTCATCAAGAGATTTAATAGCAGCAATAGCGTATGGAATCATGTTGGAGGGATTAAGATAAAGCAATCCGTCAATTTCAGTCACGCTGTCCGGGAAAATCTGCTGGTATTCCTGGGCAATAAAATTGTAATAAGTGACATCTTTGACTCCTGGATGTTGAGTAAGAAAATCAGTATTGTAGTGGAATTGAACTGGTCGGATTTGCCTGACAATTTCTAAAGCATCATCAATATTCTGAATATCGGTCTTGATTCTGATGTCAGAGCCGACTGACCAGAGAGTGGTGGTCAATTTTCTGGCAGAATCAGTTGAAAGATCAAGTTGCGCGCCAGGATTTGTCGTCCCGATGCCGACGTTGCCGTCTGCTCTAATGGAAACACGATTCACGCCTCCACTTTCAAACTTTGCGATGTATGACCCAGTATCCGTCTGCAACACTTTCGCAAGCAGACCGTAACCTGTACCCACACTAGCACTTGCGTTATAGATTGCAGCTGCGTAACCTGTCACACTTGTTTGCCATCCCAATGATGCAGTACCTAATCCAACCGTTGCGACATCCGATATAGTGGCGCTCGTATTCGATAGAAGGTATGTCGGGCTCGTCGTCCCGATGCCGACGTTGCCGCTGTTAGTAATTACCATAGGCGTAACATAGCTGCCACTCACCCTAGTCCTAAACAGTATTGAACCCACATTATCCGCTGCTGCTGTCATTACTAAAGCATTCTGCCATGCGGTTGTCGCGTAGGCCGAACCAAATACGTTCGCGCCGCCCATATACGTTGCTCCCTCATAAGCAACCCATCCACCTAGAGAAGTCGTATCCGTCCAAGATGTTCTTAGAGAAGCAT
>JAHIER010000042.1 GCA_018901555.1 Patescibacteria group bacterium | reverse complement strand
GGGGTTTACAGGCTCGATGTTGTAGCGAGTGCTTTTACTGAGAAAGATATTGGTCTGGGCAAAGATCAGCCAGCTTTTAAAAATGTTGTTGTTAATGGCATTATTCTTGCAGAAGACGGACAAAAGATGAGCAAACGGCTTAAAAATTATTCTGATCCTATGGATATGGTGGAAAAATACGGCGCGGACTCGCTTCGTTATTATCTCTTGTCTTCTCCTGCAATGCGCGCAGAAAGTTTGAATTTTTCAGAAAAAGACATGGATGAAGCGCGCAAGAAGGTGATTATGCGATTAAAAAATGTCCTGGCGTTTTATAAAATGTATGCGGGACATTTAATGTCCTTGGACATTAAATGTCCAAGTAGCGAGAATGTTTTAGATAAATGGATTTTGGCGCGGCTAAATATTTTAACAAACGAAATCACAAAAGCCATGGATGATTATGAACTAGATAGGGCAGTTAGACCTGTGGCGGATTTTATTGACGATTTATCCACCTGGTATATCAGGCGTTCACGAGAAAGATTTAAAAGCGAAAAAAAAGATAAAAATAATGCAATCAGCACAACTCAGTTTGTCTTAACGGAATTTTCAAAACTTATTGCTCCAATTATGCCATTTGTGGCAGAAGAAATTTATCAGGCATTAAAAAAATATAAAGAGAGTGTGCATTTGGAGGAATATCCAGAGAGTAGAAAATTGAATATAGAAAATAGTAAGATTTTGGAAGAAATGAAAGAAATTAGAAATATTGTAGTTATGGCCTTAGAACAAAGAGCGAAATCTGGCATAAAAGTCCGTCAGCCATTGCAAATTTTAAAAATTAATTCTGCTCACGGCGGGGCAAGATTAAAAATTAGTGATGAGCTTTTAAATTTAATTAAAGATGAAATTAATGTAAAAGAAGTAGTTTTTGCAGAAATAGAGAATGAAATTGAATTAGACACAGAAATTACTGATGAATTAAGGCAGGAGGGAGTTATGCGCGAGTTAACTCGCAATATTCAGGATTTGCGTAAAAAATCAGGATTAAAACCGCAGGATAAAATTGAAATTAATATTGAAACAGATAAAAATGGCGAAGAAATTATTAAAAAATTTAAATCAGAAATCAAAAAACTTACCAGCACTGATTCAATAAAATTTTCCGCTAATAATGCCGAAGAATTAAAAATTAATGAATTAATATTTAAGATAGAAATAAAAAAATAAATTATATATCCAACTTACAATTTTTATTTTACATAATTTTTACGATCGTAAATTTTGTGTAGGATAGAAAAATGAAATAAAAAACCCCGCTAAAACGGGGCTTTGCGGATCTTATTTCTTTGGCTTGTCTTTGTTGATGGCCATTAAAACTTGTTGACAATAGGCGAGCGGTTTTGACCAGTCAAAAATTTCTTCTTGCCACAAGTTACTATTATAGTGAGTTTTTCCCATTTCTTCAATAAAATTCCAGAAAGGTTTATTTTTTAATTTGTCAATACAAATATTTCTGTAAAAAAGCGGACACCTTAAACAACTCTTTGCGCCTTTTTTATTTCTGGTTTTAATGCAATAACTGCAAATTTTCTGTATAGCCAAATCTTTAAAACCTTTCGTGTTTACAAACTTCTCCATTTCATTCACTTTTTCCATTGCCTTAAACCACTTATCGTGCGCTTCTTTCCACTCAAAATACGTTAATTCCACACAGATCAATTTAATCAAAAACTCTGGTAAAATATTCATTTTAAACCTCCTATTGTTAATTTCTGTATTCATTCATAACAAATACTCCAAAATTTTGCAAGAGTATGATATATTTTATTTTATGTCTCATATTATTTATCAAACTGAAGGGATTATTTTAAAGAAAAAAAATTTTGGAGAGGCGGATCGGTTGCTGACAATTTTTACCAAAGAATTCGGCAAAATTAATGCTATGGCTCAGGGCGTGCGTTATCTTAAATCAAAACTTCGTTATAATCTAGAGCCGTTTTCTTATTCAAAACTGGGTTTAGTGGCTGGCAAATCTGCTTTGGCTGGCTGGCGCATTGTTGATGCTGAAGAAATAGAAAATTACAAAAATATTATTTTCAAGCAGGATAATTTTTTAGCGCTTTCCCAAATTATTAATTTTATAGACAGGATGATTCAGGGCGAAGAAAAAAATATTTTTTTGTGGGAAAAATTAAAAGAAATTTTTAACTTTCTTAATATTGAAAATTATAATAAAGAAAACCTGCAGAATTTTGAAATAAGCTCTTTTTTTGATATTCTTAAAAACTTGGGTTATATAGACATTGAGAGTTATAAAACTAATAAAGAAGGCATTTTAATTATCAACAAAGCAATTAAAGAAAGTATGTTATAATGTTATATATTAAGCATTATGTCTGATAATTTAGAGAAATTAAAAGGCCGTCTTTATAGAAAAGAAGAATCTTTTTCTGAAAGAAAAAAAAGAGCCGGACTCAGAATTTTTAATCGTGAGAAATGGACTCCGCCCGGCGATTGGACGCCGTCCTCGGAAGACGGCAATAAAAAACTTTTACCTTTTACTTTTCCTATGAAAAAAATTTTTATAGTAGCCATTATTTTACTTTTAGTTTCATCAGCTATCGTTATTTTTTATGTCTTAAAAGGATTTAATATTATTTCTTCTGGAAATATAAATCTGGATATTAAGGGGCCGGTGAGAATTAATGGCGGGGAATCTGTTAATTTGGATTTTTTTATTGAGAATAAAAATAGCGAAGCTATGGAAACTGCAAGTTTAGTCATTGAGTTTCCCAACGGATCTTTTACTGAAAAAGGAAATGAATTAGGCCGGGAAAGATATGCTCTTGATAAAATAGAAGCAAATTCTTCATATAAAAAATCAGTAGAATTTAATTTGTTCGGAGGAGAAAACGAAGAAAAATTAATTAAGGCTTCTTTGGAATATAGGCTAGCGGGATCAAGCGCAATTTTTGCCAAAGAATCAGAATATATTATTAGAATAAATCATCCTGCTGTTGGAGTTTCTATGTCATTACCCAAAGAAATTAATTCTAAACAGGAAATGGAAATAATTGTTAATTTGGTTTCTAATTCTGATATTGTTTTGAAAGATATGATTGTAAATATTAATTACCCATTTGGCTTTCAACTTATTAAAGCAGAACCGCAACCGCGTGAAAAAACTAGCACATGGTCTTTGGGAGACCTTGGGCCATCTCAGCAAAGAAAGATTATTTTAAGGGGAATGATAGAAGGTCAGGATTTAGAAGAAAAATCTTTTCGAGCTGAAGCAGGTATTTTAAATAAAGAAAATATTTTTATTCCTTATGGTTCTTCAGCAGAAACTGTTTCTATAAAAAGACCATATCTTGATTTGGCGATTTCTTTAAATGGCAGTGAAGCAGAAAATGTAATTATCTACAGCGGGAATTATTTAAAGGGTGAAATCATTTGGAAAAATAATTTAACAACAATTGTTTCAAATGCTTCCATAGAAGTAAAAATAACAGGCGTGGCTTTAGATGAAAAATCTATTTCAATAAGCAATGGAACCTATAGAACATTTGATAAAACTTTAGTTTGGAATTCTTCCAGTATGCCGGAGCTCAAGGTAGTTAACCCCGGCGATACAGGGAAAAATAGTTTTAGCTTTGCCATTATTTCACCCTTGCCTATAAATTCTTCTGATGACAAAAACTTTACTATTAGCATAGAATGCAGTATAAAAGGGAAGACGGTTTCTGAAAGTTCGGGCGAAACTGATATCTTTAATAATATTAAAAAAGAAGTAAAGATTTCTTCTTATCTTCAATTGGCCAGCCAGATTCTTCATTATTCCGGAGTTTTTAACAATACTGGATCGATGCCGCCTAAAGCCGGTGGCGAGACTGCCTATACTGTTAATTGGTCAATTGGCAATACTTCAAATGATTTTTCTAATGTAAGAATAAGAGGGATATTGCCCCCTTATGTGCGATGGTTGGAACAAGTTTCGCCTTCGGGTGAAACAGTTTCTTATGATGAAAAAACTGGCGAGGTTGTTTGGAATGTTGGCAATGTTCAGGCAGGCACCGGTCTTCTTTGGCCGGCGAAACAGGTGTTTTTTCAGATTTCTTTTATGCCAAGTTTAAGTCAAGTCGGAACTTCTCCAATTTTAATTTCTGATGTAAATATGGAAGGCCATGATAATTTTACCAGCAATATTGTTCAGGATAAAAAACAAGATCTGAATACTATTTTAAGCAATGATCCTCAGTTTAAATATACAGAGGGTAAAGTTGTTAAATAATATGGAAAATAAAATGGAAAAAATTATTTCATTAACTAAACGCCGGGGTTTTATTTATCCTGGCTCGGAAATTTATGGCGGATTGGCTGGCGCCTGGGATTACGGACCGTTGGGAATTCTTTTAAAAAATAATATAAAAAATTATTGGTGGAATAGATTTGTTTTAAAGAGAGACGATATTTATGGAATTGATGCCGCGATTTTAATGAATGCCAAAGTTTGGGAAGCTTCGGGACACGCCAGTGGTTTTTCAGATTCCTTAGTTGAATGCAAAAAATGCCACCATAGATTTAGATCTGATCACATAAAAGATAAATGCCCTGACTGCGGAGGAAATTTAACTGAAGAAAAACAATTTAATATGATGTTTAAAACAATCATCGGCCCTGTTGAAGAAACGGGCGCGCAGATTTATCTACGACCGGAAACTGCTCAGGGTATTTTTGTTAATTTTAAAAATATTATTGATACTTTTCATCCAAAATTGCCGTTTGGCGTGGCGCAAATTGGCAAGGCCTTTAGAAATGAAATCACTCCTAAAGATTTTGTTTTTCGTGTAAGAGAATTTGAGCAGATGGAAATTGAATATTTTATTAAACCGCCAAAGAAAAATGAATGGGAAAAAGATTTTGATTATTGGCTAAAACAAATTCACGAATTTCTTGAAGAAATTGGATTAAACAAGAAAAATATTTATGATAGAGAAGTTTTAGGCAAAGATTTATCCCATTATTCTAAAAAAACGATTGATATTGATTATAATTTTCCTTTTAAAAAAGATGAAATTGTTGGGTTTGCTTATCGTACAGACTTTGATTTAAAAGCGCATGGACTAGATTATTATGATGAAGAAACAAAAGAAAGATTTATTCCTCATGTTATAGAGCCATCTTTTGGCGTGGACAGGCTTATTTTTGCCTTGCTTTGCGAAGTTTTTGAAGAAGATGAAATGGGTGGAGAAAAAAGAATCTTTTTAAAATTTAAACCAAACATGGCGCCGATTAAAGTGGCAGTGTTTCCATTATTAAAAAACAAGCCGGACCTTGTTAAAAAATCGCGCGAGGTTTATGAAATGATAAAAAAAGAAATACAGCCAGTAATGTTTGATGATAATGGCAATATTGGAAAACGTTATAGAAGGCAGGATGAAATCGGTACGCCCTATTGTGTGACTATAGATTTTGAAACTTTAGACAATAACACGGTTACGATTCGTGACCGTGATACTGGCCAACAGGAGAGAGTAAAAATTTTAGAATTGACAAATTTTCTCAAAAATGCTATTCTTGAATAAGATTTTTGTAGAATAAAGTAATTAAGAAATGGAGAGAAAAAATGTCTAATTTCTTTGAAGATGATGAGATTGATTTTAGTAAAGCAAGAGCAAAAGATGAAGCAGGGACAGAATTTCGTTATAACGAAAGGCGAGAGAAAGCTAAGGCAAAATTAGAACGCGAAGGCAAGTTGTCTCTGGATCCTAATCAGTATTACCAAAATTGCTTAAAAATAGAAAATAAAATGAAAGAAACAAAATGAACGTTAAAGTTATAAGCAAGGGTTAAACCCTTGCTTTTTTACTCTCAAATTAAAATTAATTAATCTAATAATTTAATCCACAACTTTAGATTATACCACTTTTCAGCGATAGCAAGATTTTGGTATAATGTAAGTTATGGCAAAAAAGATAAAAGAAAGAAAATTTACCAGCCCAACCAAGCAAAAAGTCTTGCTTTTACTGCAGGCAGGACTTATTTTGAGTTTAACGCCTTCACCCAGAAGGCAATTTTGGATTTTAAAACAATTATCCAAAGAATGGAAAAAGATTGACCGGCAATATCTTTATAGAATTATCCGAGAGTTTAAATACGAGAGGCTTGTGAATTGGAAAGAAAAGGAAGATGGTTCAATAGAAGTTGTTTTGACGGAAAAAGGCAAAAAACACGCGCTAAAATTTAATTTTGAAGAGATAAAAATAAAGGAGCCGGCTGTTTGGGATAATAAATGGAGGTTGGTATTTTATGATATTCCGGAAAAAAAGAAAAAAGCGCGCGAAGCACTAAGGGAAAAATTGAAAAAATTAGGATTTTATGAATTGCAAAAATCAGTTTTTGTCCATCCCTTTAAATGTAAAGATGAAATTGATTTTATTATTGAATGTTTTGAAATTAGAAATTTTGTTCGTTACGGAGAAATTGAAAATCTTTCTAATGAATCTGAAATTAAGCTTCATTTCAATTTATATTAAAAATATTAAAAATTAGGATATACCATTTTTCAGCGATAGCAAGATTTTGGTATAGTCTCTAGTTTTGTTAAGCGTTAAGTTTTGTTATTTTGGCTGATTATGTTATTATTTTTTTATGTTTCAAGTTGAGAAAAAAATTTTAGATAACGGCTTAAGAATTTTAGTCGTGCCGATGAAAAATAGTGAAGCAGTCACTATCCAGATTTTGGTTGGAGTTGGCTCAAAAAACGAAGAAAAAAAAATGAACGGCATCTCTCATTTTTTAGAGCACCTCTTTTTTAAGGGCACAAAAAATAGGTCTAATCCTGGGGATATTGATAAGGAAATTGATAAGATGGGCGCTGATCATAATGCCGCTACTTCTCACGAAGCCACTATTTTTTGGATAAAATCTGCTGTTAAAAATTTTGATAACATTTTAGATATTATTTCTGATGTGGTTTTAAATCCATTATTTAAAGAAGAAGAAATAGAAAAAGAAAAAGGAGTCATTTTACAGGAAATAAGTATGTATGAAGATATGCCTCAGCGTAAGGTTGTTGATGATTTGTTATGGCTTACTTATGGCGATCAACCAGCCGGCCGACCATTAATTGGGAAAAATGAGATAATAAAAAAGATCAGACGTTCAGATATTTTAAAATATCAAAAAGAAAATTATTCTGCGAAAAACACCATAATAATAATTTCTGGCGGAATTGATAAAAGAGAAACGATGAAAAAAATTAGTCAGAGTTTCAAGAATTTTAAGAGTGGCAAAATTGTTAACGCGCAAAAAACAAAAATTACCCAAAAATCTTCTAGAATTAAAATTATAAATAAACAAACTGATCAAAGCCATTTAATAATTGGATTTCCTTGTTTCAGCATGTTTGACGAACGCCGTTACGCTTTCAATATTCTTTCTGCTGTGTTGGGTGGAAATACATCATCTAGATTATTTATGGAGATAAGACAAAAATTAGGACTAGCTTACTATGTTGGAAGTTGGGGCTGGCTTCAAAAAGATACAGGAATGTTGGGAATTAGAGCTGGTGTTTCTCATGATAATTTTAAAAAGACAATCCAAAAAATATCAGAAATTTTGTCCGATATAAGAGAGAAAGGCATTTCAAAAACAGAATTAAAAGACGCTAAAAGCTTTATAAATGGACAAATGGCCTTGAGTTTTGAAACTTCAGATCAAGTAGCTGATTTTTATGGTGAGCAGGAACTTTTTTACAATAAAATTATTCAGCCTGAGGATATTTTAGAAAAAATTGAAAAAATCAGTGAAAATGATATCCTAAGATTATCCAGAGAAATACTTATTCCTGAAAAATTAAACATGGCTGTTATAGGGTCGCATAAGAATACTGAAGATAAACAGGAATTATTTAAAAAAATTTTTAAGATATAAAAAATGAAAGAAAATAATCAAACCACAATAAATATTTCCACTAGTACTTTTTTAAGAATAGTTCTTATTTTAGGAATAATTCTTTTTTTGTATCTTATCAGAGATGTTGTTGCTATCATAATTTTTTCAGTTGTGATAGCTTCCGGAATTGATCCTGCTGCTAGATGGTTTCAGAAATATAAATTTCCTAGAGTTTTGGCTGTCATTTTAGTTTATCTCATTGTTTTTATAATTTTAGGAGCTCTTTTTTATCTTGTTATCCCGCCTATTTTCAGCGAATTATCTGATTTAGCCAGCAGTTTGCCTACTTATTTGGAAAAACCATTTCAGATAAGCACGGTTCATCAGCTGTTGCCGGAGTTGCCAGAATCAATTTCACAGTTACTTTTAGGTTTTGCGGAAAATACTCGTGTTTTTGTGGGAAAATTGGCCAGCGGTTTTTTTCAGGCCACAACAATTATTTTTGGCGGCGCCTTGTCTTTTGTTTTAATAATAGTAATTTCTTTTTATCTTTCGGTTCAGGAAAGGGGCATTGAAAAATTTTTAAGAGTTATAGTTCCCTTGCCACAGGAAGAATATATTATTGATCTTTGGCAAAGAACCAGCGCCAAGATAGGCGCTTGGTTTAAGGGTCAACTTTTGTTGGGAGTGCTTGTTGGAGTTTTTGTTTTTATTGGTTTGACTATTTTGCAAATTAAATATGCTATAACTTTTGCTTTATTGGCTGCTGTTTTTGAAATAATACCTATTTTTGGGCCTATTCTTTCTGCGATTCCTGCTGTTGGCGTAGCTTTTTTACAAAGTCCGTCACTAGCCATGGGGGTTGTTGTTCTTTATTTTATTATCCAGCAATTTGAAAATCATCTAATTTATCCTTTGGTAGTTAGGAAAGTTATTGGTATCCCGCCAATTTTAGTTATTCTGGCTCTTGTTATTGGCGGTGAATTGGGAGGATTTTTTGGCATATTGCTTGCTGTTCCTATTGCCACTCTTTTAGTGGAAATTTTAAATGATTTTGAAAAAAGAAAAAGAGTTTCCAGTCAGTAGATTTTATGGAAAAATTTTATATTACAACTGCTATTGATTATGTTAATGCTCCGCCTCATTTAGGGCACGCGTTGGAAAAAGTAGAGGCAGATGCAATAGCGCGCTATCAAAGATCTCTTGGCAAAGAGGTTTATTTTTTGACTGGCACAGATGAACATGGCATCAAAATAGTGCGTTCCGCAGAATCATCCGGCAAAAAAGTGGAAGATTTTGTTAATGAAAATTCAAAAAAATTTTTGGAATTGGTTAAAATTTTAAATATTTCAAATGATGATTTTATTCGTACTTCAGACCAGAAAAAACATTGGCCAGGCGCGCAGAAATTATGGAAAATTTTGGATGAAGCTGGAGATATTTATAAATCAAAATATAAAGGATATTATTGCGTTGGGTGCGAGGCCTATTTAACAGAAAAAGATTTAGTTGATGGCAAGTGTTTATATCATGATAAAGAGCCGGAAATTATAGAGGAAGATAATTATTTTTTTAAAATTTCCAAATATGCCGGCGAAATAAAAAAAGCCATTGCGTCGGATAAATTAAAAATTTTTCCTGAATCAAGAAAAAATGAAGTTTTAGCGATGATTGAAAGGGGAATTGAAGACACAAGTTTTTCCCGTCCGCGGGAAAAACTGAACTGGGGAGTTCCAGTTCCGGGCGATGATTCTCAGATAATGTATGTTTGGTGCGATGCTTTGCCGAATTATATTTCAGCGCTTGGATATGGTTCTGACGATGATTCTAAATTTAAAAAATTTTGGCCAGCCAATATGCATATTATTGGCAAAGACATTTTGCGTTTTCATGCCATTGTCTGGCCAGCCATGCTTTTATCAGCTAAATTGTCTTTGCCTAAAAATATTTTTGTGCATGGCTTCATTCTTTCAGAAGGTAAAAGAATGTCTAAAACCATTGGCAATGTTATTGATCCTTTTGAATTGATAAATGAATATAGCGCAGATGCTTTTAGGTATTATTTTTTGCGTGAAATGACGCCATTTGATGATGGTGATATAACAAAAGAAAAATTTAAAGAAGCATATAATGCTAATTTGGCAAATGGTTTGGGAAATTTGGTTAGCCGAATTATGAAAATGAGCGAACAGCATATTGGACATTTAATGTCCAATTGGACATTAAATGTCCAAGTAATGAAAGGATATAAAAATTTAATGGATAAATTTGAATTAAGCAAAACCATGGATTTGATTTGGCAAGAAATCTCTAATCTTGATATGAAAATTCAGGAAACTCAGCCATTTAAACTTATTAAAACTAATGAAAATAAAGCAAAAGAAATCATAAAAGAATTAGTAATCGATTTAAATAAAATTGCTGTAATGCTTCAGCCATTTATGCCGGAAACTTCAGAAAAAATAATTTCAGCCATTAAAGCCAACAAAATGCCAGAGCCGTTGTTTTTGAGAAAAGAATAATATCAAGGTATAATTTAATCTAGAAATAGAGATCTTTTAAAAAGAAAGGGGATTGTTATGTCACTCATTATAAAAGGCAAAGAAGTGAAAACTGAAATTATTCAAGGTGGAATGGGTGTCGGTGTATCGCTTGCTCCGCTTGCGAGCGCGGTTGCTAAAGAAGGCGGAGTCGGAGTAATATCAAGCGCTTGTTTAGATAGAATTGTTGGAAAAAGAATTAAGCGCAAAATCGGAATTTATGAAGCGATAAGCATTGAGATTGCCAATGCTAAAAATATGAGCAACAACGGACTTATCGGAATAAATATAATGTTTGCGCTTCAAAAAGATTTTGAGGATTCTGTGAGAGGAGCAATTGATGCCGGAGCAGACTTCATTATTTCAGGAGCCGGTTTGCCGTTGAATCTTCCCGCTATTCAATCTCCGAAAGATACAGCGCTCATACCGATTATTTCATCTGCAAGGGCGCTCAAAATTATTTGCAAGAGGTGGGAAAAATTAGGTTATTTGCCTGACGCTATTGTGCTTGAAGGGCCTTTGGCGGGAGGACATCTGGGATTCAAAATGGATCAGATTGAGTTGGAACCAAATACGCTTGAAAATCTTTTGCCTGAAGTTAAGGATACCGCGATGAAATACGGTGATTTCCCGGTGATAGTAGCAGGCGGTATTTATACCAATGAAGATATTGCAAGGTTTTTAAAAATGGGCGCTGACGGTGTTCAGATGGGAACGCGTTTCCTGGCGACAAAAGAAAGCAGTGCGTCTGAGCAATATAAACAGGCTGTTATAAAGGCAAAAAATGATGATATTATCGTTGTAGATCCAAAAGTAAATCCGCCAGGTTCTTCTTGCGGACTGCCTTTCAGGATCATAAAGCAATCGCCCATGTTTATTTCCGCGCAGAAAAAAATGAGAGCGCCAAAATGCGACAAAGGATATGTTCTTCTCAAAGATGAAAACGGTAAATTTTCTCGTTGTCCTGCAAAAAAGAGCAATGAAAATTGTTTTTGCATTTGTAATGGATTATTGAGCTCCGCGGGATATAATTCTGAAGAGGAAGAACCGCTTTATACGGTTGGTACAAATGCTTTCAGGGTTAATAAAATCATTTCCGTTAAAATTTTAATGGATGAACTTAAGGGCAAAAGCTGATCATAAATTTTTATTTTATGAAAAGTTTTTGCCTTTTATTTTTTAATTTTTTATTTGGTATATACTTAATTTTATGCAGCCGAAACTTTTTGATATACATTGCCATTTGGATTTTTCGGAGTTTGATAAAGATAGGGAAGAGGTTATTAAGCGCGCTTTAAGTAATGGCATAGGAATGGTTAATGTAGGTACTGATTATGAAAGTTCTAAAAAAGCAATTGAGCTGGCTGAAAAATATGAACATGTTTATGCAACCGTAGGTTTGCATCCGCACAGCATTCACTTGGGGGTGAAACCCCCAAGTGAATGCCCAAGTATCCCCAAATTGAAAGCGCTAGCAAAGCACCCAAAGGTGGTAGGAATAGGAGAATGTGGACTTGATTATAAATTTCAAGATACAAGAAATAATAACCAAACAAATATCAATTTACAAAAATCAATTTTCAAACAACAAATTGAACTCGCGTTAGAAGTGAATAAGCCATTAATGATTCATTGCCGTGATGCCCATGAAGATTTATTGGCAATACTTTCTACTTATTACTCTTTACATTCTACTCGTTTACAAGGCAACCTTCATTTTTTTTCCGGTACCTGGGAGGAAGCCCAGAAATATTTTGACCTAGGATTTTCAATTTCTTTTGCCGGCCCAGTGACTTACGATGTCGGTAGAATCACCGACATCGTAAGTCGAGCGCCTATTAATAAAATTATGATAGAAACTGATTCACCATTTGCAGCGCCAGCGCCTTTTAGAGGCCAAAGAAATGAACCATTTTATGTTCAGGAAATTGCTAAAAAAATAGCTCAGATTAAAAATTTGACCTATGAAGAAATTTGTAAAATAACTACGAAAAATGCATTGAAAATATTTATTAATAATGTTAATATTTAATTATTATGGAATCAATGGATGGAAAATATTCAGCTCCTTTTGAAAAAGAGGAGGAAAAAATTATAGAAAGAATAAATACTCAAGAAGAATTAAGCCAGATTGAAGCTCAGAAAAAACTTGGGGGAATAATTAAATTTTCCGATGATTCACAAGAGAAAAAACCGCAGGATATTATTATGGCGGCCAGAGATTATGCGGAAAGATTAAGCGGAGTTGATGACGATAAAGCAGTAGAAATTCTTGAACTTATTAAAAAAGCTGAAATGGTTTTTCACAAACAAAGAGCTTCTGAAATATGGCCTGTTACTAAAATTGATACTTCAAGAAAAAAAAGTTTTAAGAAAAATTTTTGATTATTTCAATCAATTCCTTTTTCTTTTGATTTAATATTTTTCCAGAATTTGCTTCTATAACCATCCGAGCCAAGGGCTCGGTTTTTGACGGCCTGATATTAAACCACCAGTTGGAAAATTCTATAGTTAGCCCGTCCATGTTATTTTGAGCCCCAGTTTGATAAAAATTCTTAAGTTTTTTTATAAGTTTTTCAAAATTTTTAATTTTTATATTTATAATTCCAGAATGAAAAAATTTTTTAAAAACCGAGAATGGTTCTGCTAAATTTAATTTTGGATCAAGGCGCAATTGTTCTATGATTTTTCTCAGGGCAAAAGTTGAAGATTCATGAAAATGAAAATTTTTAAAATAATAATGTCCGGTTATTTCCATTCCAAAAATAGCATTGCGCTGACGCATAGTTTTTTTAATATTTAAATGACCAACCTTACTTGAAATTACTTTTATCCCTTTATTTCTAAAAAATTCAAAAACTGCTTTTGAGCATCTTAGATCGCAAATTATAATATCTTTTTTTTGAGCAACAGAATTGCCGATGATTGCGCCGATAATATCTCCGCGAATTTCTTTTTTATTTTTGTTAAGGATATTAAGCCGATCACTGTCATAATCAAAAGATGCGTAAAAATCTGGTTTCTGGTTAATAGAAAGATTCAAATTTTTTATTAATTCAGGAAAAAATAATTTTTGCGAACCAGCGCTAACAAGTTTAATTTTTATTTTCTTGATTTGTTTTTTAAAATCCAGATTTTCAAAAACCTTTTCAAAATACTTTTTATGAACATCAATTTTTTCATAAGATCCGATTTGAACCGGCCGGCTCTTTTTCGCTGTGATAAATTTTTTTATTTCACTTCCGCTTATCATCAAGCCGTTGCTATCAAGCATTTTTATTCCGTTATATTTCTTGGGATTGTGCGAAGCGGTTATTATAACTCCGCCGTCGTCTTTTAAAAAAGATGTTGCGTAATAGAGAATAGGAGACGTTGCAATTCCTATATCTATAATATTGGCTCCAGCCTCTCTTGCCCCAGCAATAAAACTTTGGGCTAATGGCGGAGCGCTAGGCCGTAGATCTTGACCAACAACAATTCTGGGATTTTTTTTGCCCAAAAATCGTACAAAAGACGCCCCTATTATATAGGCAATCTTTTCATTTATTTCTTTGGGATAAATGCCCCTGATATCGTATTCTTTAAAAATAGACGGATTAATTTTCATAACCATATTTTACCATAAACCACAAATTTTATTTATATTGCCAGTAGTTGATTTTGAAATACAGGTATGATAAAATAAAACTATTATGGTCAAGAAATCTCAGCAATTTAAGGTGATTATTGAACAGGGAGAAGAGGGTTATTTTATAGCTTCTGTTCCGGCATTGCCTGGTTGCTATACTCAAGCAAAAACATCTCAAGAGCTTAAAAAAAGAATACGGGAAGCTATTTCTCTTTGCTTGGAAATGGCAAAAACCGATATTCAATATCGGCGTAGATTAAAAAGATTTGCTTATGAGCCAAGTTTTGTTGGGCTTGAAATGGTGGAGGTATGACAGACCGTTTGCCAACATTAAAGGCTAAGGATTTAATCCGCGTCCTAAGAAAACTTGGATTTTATGAGGCGCGACAAAAGGGGTCGCATCTTTGTTTTAAGCATCCTGACGGCAGATTTACATTAGTGCCTTGTCATGGCGGAGAAGATGTTGACCGCGGATTATTAAGGCAGAT
>JAHIER010000041.1 GCA_018901555.1 Patescibacteria group bacterium | reverse complement strand
ATTTTTCGGCCATATAAATTAATTAATTAATTAAACTAATAATTGATAATTTAGAGTTTTTTCGACTTAATAGCAATATCTATATGTTAATAAAATGGGGAAAAATGTCAACCCCCAATCCGACATTTTGATCTTTTTATTTTTTATTGCTGAATTTTATTGAGAATTTTTTGAATCAATTTTGCCTCCTTTCCGCTCTCTCCAATAAAAGCAGTTCTTTTTTGGCTTTCTTCAAAAACTAATGTAAAACGTTCAAAGATGCCACCCCTGCCCAAAATGCGGGGAGCGACTTCCTTATCTAAAAATACTACCGGCAATTGAATAATTGCATTTTTAAGACGAACTGGGATATTATGTTGCCAAGCTGATAATTTTTCATTGCCAATTCCAGAAATTACTATATGTTTCCCATTTTTCACATCAATTCCCAATACCACCGCATCGCTTTTAGGCAGAGCAGAAATTGTTGCTCCAGAATCAATAATTAAAAAAAGCGAAAGCCATTCGCCTTTTTTATCCCTAAATGCAACTTCGGCAACTGGAATAGTATCTATTACCCCATCTTCCTTCAAGGTAATTCCATGGGGGAAAATAAATGAATTAAACATAATAAATCACCGCCAATGTTTTTGGCACAGAAAAAATCCGAATTTCATTAAGGGGTTTTGAAGGAATCCGTTTTTTCACTATTTGAATTACTTCCTCTAATGTACGTCCTGAAGCAGCAATTTTGCCGTCTACAATTGCCACCTGCTTGCCGCCGTATTTCTTAACATCAATAACGGGAATTTTAGATGTTTTTCTCATATACTTTATATTACCAAATTAAAAACAAATCGCAAATAGTTGGGAATATTTAAATTCAAACCCATATTCTTCATATTGTCTATCTTATCACATTTTCAAAACAAAAACACTATTTCTTGCCTTCAATTATGATTTGAGCAATGTTGTTGGGAATTATAGCGTAATGATCAAATTCCATAGTATAAGTGCCACGGCCTTCAGTCATAGAACGCAAAGAAGTTACATAGCCAAACATTTCTGAAAGAGGAACTTTGGATTTAATGGTGCGCAATCCTCCGCGCTCGCCCATTTCTTCAATCTGCCCGCGCTTGGAACTTAAATTGCCTGTTATATCGCCCAAAAATTTCTCCGGCACAATTACCTCTACCTTCATAATAGGTTCAAGTAAAACTGGTTTAGCTTTTCTCACACCATCTTGCAAAGCCATAGAAGCGGCAATTTTAAAAGCAGCTTCTGATGAATCAACTTCATGATAAGAACCGTCGTAAAGCTCCACTCTCATATCAACCAATTGATAACCCGCCAAAACTCCTTTTTCCATTGCTTCTTTTATGCCCTTTTCCGCGGCCGGAATATATTCAGAAGGAATAACGCCTCCTCTTATAGAACTAACAAATTCAAAACCTTCTCCTCTTTCCTTGGGATCAATTTTTATTTTTACATGTCCGTATTGACCACGGCCTCCTGATTGTCTGATATATTTTCCTTCTGCCTCTGAAGAGCCTGCTACAGTTTCTTTGTAAGCCACTTGCGGTTTACCAACATTGGCTTCAACTTTAAATTCCCTTTTCATTCTGTCCACAATAATTTCCAAATGCAATTCACCCATGCCGGAAATAATTGTTTCAAAAGTTTCCTGATCGGATTTAATTCTAAAAGTCGGATCTTCTTCAGAAAGCCTGCGCAAAGCAATACCCATTTTTTCCTGATCTGCTTTCGTTTTTGGTTCAATACGCAAAGATACAACCGGTTCAGGAAATTCAATTTTTTCAAGAACAACCGGCCTTTCTATGGCGCAAAGAGTATCGCCTGTTCGCGTGTCTTTTAATCCGATAATAGCTGCAATCTCTCCGGCGTAAACTTCTTTAACTTCTTCACGATCATTCGCATGCATTCTTAAAATTCTTCCCACTCTTTCTTTGTTGCCAGTAGTAGTATTAAAAACATATGAACCAGCCTCAAGGAATCCAGAATAAACACGAAAATAAGTAAGCTGGCCAACATAAGGATCAGTTTGCAGTTTAAAGGCCAGCGCGGAAAAAGGAGATTCATCTTTAGGCTCAATTAAAATCTTCTCATCAGTTTTAAAATCATGAGCTTCAATTGGAGGAAGATCGAGCGGGCTTGGTAAATAATCAATAACTGCGTCAAGTACTAATTGAACACCTTTATTTTTTAAAGCAGAACCGCAAAAAACTGGAACTAATTCGTAATTTATAACTGCTTTTCTTAAAACTCTTTTTAATTCCTCAACAGAAATTTCCTTGCCTCCCAAATATTCTTCCATTAATTTTTCATCTTTCTCAACAATTTTTTCCACTAATTCTTTTCTTGATTTTTCTGTTTCAGGCTTAAAGTCAGCTGGTATTTCATCTTCCCTAATGACTTCGCCAAACTTGCCTTCAAAATAAATTGCTTTTTGATTAAGCAGATCAATAACACCTTTATGATTTTCTTCTAAGCCAATGGGAATTTGCATTTTTATAGCATTAAGAGTAAGGCGGTCTAAAATTGACTGAAAACTTTTTTCAAAGCTTGCCCCCATTCTGTCTAATTTATTTATAAAACAAATTCGCGGAACTTCATATTTATCTGCCTGGCGCCAAACTGTTTCAGATTGTGGCTCCACTCCGGAAACGCCGTCAAAAACAACAACTGCGCCATCAAGCACGCGCAAAGATCTTTCTACTTCCATCGTAAAATCCACATGGCCAGGAGTATCAATAATATTAATACGGTGTTCAAAACTTTTATCATTGCCGTGATAGGTCGGAATCCAAAAACAAGTGGTAGCCGCAGAAGTAATAGTAATTCCTCTTTCTCTTTCCTGTTCCATCCAATCCATAATAGCCGCGCCTTCATGCACTTCGCCGATTTTATGAGAAACGCCAGTATAAAAAAGAACCCGCTCGCTTACGGTTGTTTTTCCTGCATCTATATGCGCAACAATTCCAATATCGCGCGTTTTTTCTATAGGATAAATTCTCATTAATTATTACCAGGCAAAATGCGCAAAAGCTCTGTTAGCTTCTGCCATCTTGTGAACATTTTCTTTCTTTTTAATTGCTATTCCTTCGTTTTTTGAGGCAGCGATTAATTCTTCTGTTAAAATTTTTACCATATTAGATCCTTTTTTTGCTCGAGCTCCTTCCAAAATCCATCTTATGGCCAAAGTTGTTTTTCTTTCTGGACGAACTTCAATGGGCACCTGATAATTAGCCCCTCCAATTCTTCTTGATTTAACTTCTAGTAATGGAGAAGTATTTTTTATCGCTAATTCAAAAATTTCTAAAGGATTTTCTGCTTTTGTTTGTTTTTTTATTTGATCAATGGTTTGATAAACTATTTTTCTGGCCAAAGATTTTTTCCCGTCTTTCATTACATAATTAATAAACTTCTCCAATAAAAGAGAATTATACACAGACTCGGGCTTTATTTCATTTTTTGATTTAATTTTTCTTCTCATAATTATTTAGGCCTTTTGGCTCCGTATTTGCTTCTCTGCTGTTTCCTATTCTCTACTCCGCTAGTATCTAAAATTCCTCTGACAATATGATATCTAACTCCCGGCAAATCTTTAACTCTTCCGCCCCTGATAATTACTACGGAGTGTTCTTGGAGATTATGGCCTATACCGGGAATATAAGCAGTCACTTCCATGCCATTGGTCAAACGAACTCTAGCAACTTTTCTTAAGGCAGAGTTTGGTTTTTTGGGAGTTACTGTTTTTACATTAATACAGACTCCTCGCTTAAATGGCGCTGAATAAAAAATCGGCTTATTTTTTTTAATATTAAAACCGCGCTGGAGAGCCACCGCTTTTGATCTTTTAGCAACCTTCTTTCTTCCCTTTTTTACCAACTGATTAATCGTTGACATAACAAATTAAAGACTAGCAAAAATAAAAAAGAGGGTCAAGTAATTAATTTAATTATACTCTTACCCTCATTTTTTTTACTTCCCAGTCTTTTCTTAATTTTTCTAAAAGATCACACACCTTCAATTCTACTGATTGCCTTAATCCTATGGTGCCAATATTGTTTCTAAATAACTCTACCAATGGACAATCAAATTCCCTGCACAATTCCTGGGTTTTTATTTCTTTGCCGTCAAAACAACATGGTAATATATTTTTTATTTCTTGCAAAAAACTTATATTCTTTTCCATGTCAGGCAAACCATTCATAAGACCTCCCTTTATTAAAAATTCATTCCAGTTATTATTCTAAACAAAAATTCTACAATTGGGAAGAGGAATTCAAGAAAAAAGAAAATAAATACCAAAAGAGCAAAAATTCCGTATCTTTCCATAAAAATTTCCACTTTGTGCCAATTATATGGCAAAAAAGAAAACAAAACCTTGGAACCGTCAAGTGGAGGAATTGGAACCAAATTAAAAACGCCCAAAACAAGATTAATTACAACGATCAAAGAAGAGATGTCGAAAAAAGAAAAAGGCAGGAAACTTAATGACGAAGAAAAACGAATTAGTAATCCAAAAAAAATAGCGATTAAAAAATTAGACAAAGGACCTGAAACTGCAACTAATCCTGCTCCCCATTTTTGATTTCTTAAATTATAAGGATTATAAGGCACTGGTTTGGCCCATCCAAAAATAACCGGCGAATGAAAAACCACCAACAACAATGGGAAAATAACTGAACCCATTGGATCTAAATGTTTAATTGGATTTAAAGTAAGCCGGCCGGCATATTTAGCCGTAGGATCACCTAATAAATTTGCTGTAAAGCCGTGAGAAACCTCATGAATTACCACTGACATTATCAAAACAACAACAGCAAATAAAATATCAATTCCTTGCATATGAATAATTTTTATTATAACATAAAATAATTATGGTAAAACAATGCCCAATTTGCGATAAAAAAACAATTACCGGCGGAAAATACAGTAATAGGGTGCGCGCTACTCAATTTAATCCGACTGGCAAAAAGAAAAGGTACCCCAATCTGCAATGGGCTCAGCTTCCTGCTTGCTCAGACAAGACTTGTGGAAAAAGAATAAAAATCTGTACTTCTTGTTTAAAAAAAGGTTTGCATCTAAAAAAGAAAAAATAATCTGGAGGGGTGGCTGAGCGGTTGAAGGCGGCAGTCTTGAAAACTGTTAGGGGTGCAAGCTCCTCGCGAGTTCGAATCTCGCCCCCTCCGTTTTGACATTTTACCGACCCTACGGGTCGGTGGTGTACTTTTTTAAATTAAATATTGTATAATAAAAGGCATATGGAAAATAAAAAACAAGGTTTTACTATTGTAGAATTAATGGTGACTGTGGCCATTATTGGCATGATAGTGGCTTTAATAACTATAAGTTTTTCTGGCGCAAAGGCAAAAAGCCGAGATTCCAGAAGAATGGAAGACTTAAAGCAAATTTCTAATGCCTTGAATCTTTATTACAGCGTTCATCGTAATTTCCCAACAGCCAATCCTGTTATCCACCTTGACGGCGCAGATACGATTTCTACTTCTTTGATTAATGAAAATTTCATGCCAGCCGCAATTACAGACCCTTTAGATTCTGGCAATTATATTTATCAATACTTCTCATCCAGCGGATTAGATTATGTTTTATCTTTTTATCTGGAGACCGGCTCTATTCAAGGTTATTCTGTCGGAGCGCATACAATGCAACCTTAATTCAAATGCCAGATATAATAATAAACAAAAAGGCAGAAACAGAAATTGCACAGCCACAATCTCAATCTCAATCTCAAGAAATAGTTTGGCAGGCGCCGGAATATGAATTTAGAAAAAAAACTTCTGATTGGTTTTGGACAATGGGAATTATTGGAGTAGCTTTTATTTTTGTGGCTATTATTTTTAAAAATCTTCTTCTGGCAATTTTGATTTTAATCGGAGGTTTTTCTTTAATTCTTTATTCCGCCAGAAAACCAAAAATTATTTCTTTTTCAATTGGACCGGGAGGAGTAAAAATTTCTGAACGAATATATTATTATGAAGATTTAAAATCTTTCTGGGTAAACTATAGTCCCCCGCAAAGAAAAGAATTAATTATTGAATCTAAAAAAACAGTAATGCCTCATATTACTATTATGCTCGGCGACACCGATCCAACAGCTATCAGAAATCTTCTTTTAAAATTTTTGCCAGAACAAAAAATCGAAGAGTCATTAATAACAACGATCACAAAATTATTAGGATTTTAGTCCGCCAGCTGGCGGATGCAGAGGTCCTCGTAGTTCAACGGATAGAACGCGGGATTGCGGATCCCGTAATAGAGGTTCGATTCCTCTCGAGGGCAAAATTATTTTCTCAGAAATTTTACAAGGCGGGATTTTTTACGACTGCTGGCTTGTTTTTTTATAACTCCGGTCTTAGCCGCCTTATCAAATGCTTTATAAGCTAGTGGCAAAAGTTTTTCCGCTTCTTCATTTTTGCCTTGTGTTTTTAATCTTTTTATTTTTTTAATAATATCCCTTATTTTTTCTTTTTTAACCAAATTGAACTTGCGTCTTTTTTTAGACTGTCTTAAGGCTTTTTTTGCTGACTTGATTATTGGCATACTTTAATTTTATAGCAAAATTCGCGGCAAAATGCAAATTTTGCTAATATATAAGCATGATCGGATACATAAATGGCAAGGTACTTATGCGCGGAGACAAATTTATTATAATTGAAACCAATGGCGTTGGTTATAAAATTTTTGTATCTCCAGAAGCGCTCAAAAAAACAAAAGGTAAAGAAAATGCCTCATTTTTTACCCATCTACATGTGCGAGAAATTGCTTTGGAACTTTACGGTTTTATGGAATATCCCGAACTTGATCTTTTTGAATTGCTTATCAATATTTCCGGAATTGGACCAAAATCCGCGCTTGGCATAATTGGCGTAGCCCCTATAGATACACTCAAACAAGCTATTTCCAGCGGAGAAACCAGTTATTTAACAAAAGTTTCCGGAATTGGCAAAAAAAATGCTGAAAAAATAATAATTGAATTAAGAGAAAAACTGGGAAGAAATGAATTTTTAGAAGGCAGGAATGAATTATTAAAAGACGAGCAAGATGTCTTGGCCGCGCTTGAATCACTTGGCTATTCCCTGCGCGACGCGCGCGAGGCGCTTAAAAATGTTCCGCCTGAAATTACCGGCGCTCAAAATCGTATTAAATATACATTAAAACAGCTAGGTAAATAATTTATGCAAAAATTATTAAATGTAATTAAAAAAATTGTTCCTGAAAAAATTTTTAAATTTCTCCAACCATATTATCATTGGCTGATGGCTTTTTTATCCGCTTTAATTTATCGTTTCCCTTCCAGAAAAATTTTTGCGCTGGGAATAACCGGCACTAAAGGGAAAACTTCTACCATAGAAATTATTAATGCGATTATGGAAGAAGCAGGATATAAAATTGCTCTCTCTTCTTCTTTGCGATTCAAAATTGATAAAGAATCGCAAAAAAATGAATACAAAATGACTATGCCCGGCAGATTCTTCATGCAAAAATTTCTGCGCAAGGCAGTTAAAGAAAAATGCCAATACGCTCTTTTGGAAATGACTTCCGAAGGCGTGGTTCAATATCGTCATAAATTTATAAAATTAAACGCTCTTATTTTTACAAATTTAGCGCCGGAACATATTGAATCCCATGGCTCTTTTGAAAATTATCGGACGGCAAAATTACAACTTTTTAAATCTCTAGAAAAATCAAAAGTTAAGCGTAAAATTATTATTGTGAATGAAGATGATCCTAATGCCTCTCATTTTTTGAATTTTAATATTCCGGAAAAAATAAAATACGGACGCAAAGACATCGCTGACTACGACTTAGAAAAAGATGGTCTGACTTTTGAAATTAATAATGTAAAAATTAATTCTAAGCTCTCGGGAAAATTCAATTTATATAATATTTTAGCAGCAATTGCTTTTGCTAAATCGCAAAATATCGGCTTGGAAACAATAAAATCAGCTCTGGAAAAATTTTCTGGCATTGAAGGACGAATGGAAGAAATAAATCTGCCAACCGGCGGACTAAAATTTAAAATTATTGTTGATTATGCGCACACGCCTGATTCTTTGGAAAAAGTTTACGAAACTTTTCAGTCTTCAAGAAAAATTTGCGTTTTGGGCAGTTGTGGCGGTGGCAGAGATAAATGGAAACGGCCGGAAATGGGAAAAATCGCTTCCAAACATTGTGATAAAATTATTCTGACAAATGAAGATCCTTATGATGAAGATCCCGTACAAATTGTTAGAGATATTAAAAAAGGAATGTCCACAGATGCGGAAATTATTATGGACAGGCGCGAGGCCATAAAAAAAGCTTTGCAGGATGCTCAAATTGGAGACACAGTAATCATCACTGGCAAGGGCGCTGAACCCTGGATGATGGGGCCCAAAGACACAAAAATAAAATGGGACGACCGTGAGGTCGTCCGCGAAGAATTAGAAAAAATATTAAATAAATAATATAAATATATTTACATTATGGATGATCAAGTAAAAAAAGATTTGTTGTGGGTTGCGGGAATTTTAGTCGGGCTTTTTGTTATTTGGATTTTTAGCGGAGGGCCATCACGGCCAACCGCTACCAGCGGACCTTTTATCAATGCGCCGCTTAACGAACCAGGATTTAATATTTCCCAATCAATACAAAATAATAATGATGATTCAAGTTCAGCCTACAAATATAAAGCCAACTTAGGATATACATCTAGCGCCAAAGAAAAAGATTCTCAAAAAGAATATATTGAGATTCGCGCCTCCTCTGGCAACAAAGAAAATTTAAATATAAGCAATTGGACATTAGAAAATCAAAATGGTTTCAAAATTAAAATTGGACAAGTTGCTATCCTGCCTCTTTTGGGTGAAATAAATACTTCGCAAGATATTTTACTTAAACCTGGAGAAAAAGTTATTATTGTTTCCGGCTGGAGTCCTATTGGAACAAACTTCCAATTAAATAAATGCATCGGCTATCTTTCTCAAATGCAAGATTTTTATCCAAAACTTCCAAACAATTGCCCTGATCCTATTAAAGATGAAATGCTACCAGCAACATTAGATAATGCTTGCATCAATTATATTGACAGAGAATTTAAAATCTGCGCTACTTATATAACTTTGCCATCAGAACTTTCAAATAACTGCAAACAATATGCTAATGAAAGAATAAATTACAGCGGGTGCATTAGCTGGCACAAAAGGGATTCTGATTTTTATAAACCGGAATACAGAGTCTATCTCAAGCAAGACCAAGAAATCTGGAACAATAGTCATGAAAAAATAATCCTCTACGATGAAAATGGAAAAATTGTTGACTGGGCTGATTATTAAATATAAGATTATATTATGCTAAGTATTTTCCCGGAACTTTTTAATTACTCTTTCCTGGCTCCTTTTATTTTAAGGATTATTTTAGCCTTGGTTCTAATAAGATTAAGTTATTCTTCCGCTATAAGAAATACAGACAAATACCAGCGAGCTATTGATATAACTTTAATAATTTCTGCTGTTTTAATTGGTTTTGGATTTTTAACACAATTAGTATCTTTAGTAATTATTGCCATGATAATAATCGAAGTAATTAAAGCCAACGCGCAAAAAAATGTTATCAATAGAAAATCAGAAAAATTATTAATGATTGCCATAGCTATAAGTTTAATGCTTTTAGGTCCGGGCATGTTTGCCATTGATCTGCCACTCTAATTTAAAATGGAAAATGTAAAATTCTACAATGAAACATTGGGCAAGCACATAAATTTCGATGAATTAGTCGAAGAAGTTATTGATTATGTTAATCAAAAATCAGAATCAGGATATAAAATAACCGTTGGTACGGATTCCCAGGGATCCAATGACACTCATTTTGTCACTGCTATCGCAGTATTAAGAATTGGCAACGGGGGAAGATATTTTTGGACAAAATCTGAAAATGTTTACTGTCCTACGCTCAGAGACAGAATTTACAAAGAAACAGTGAGGTCAATCACATTTACTCAAGAACTCAAAAGTAAGTTAAAAGAAAAATTTGGGGAAGATTTTTTTTATAATGACAAAATAAGCGTGCATATTGATGTGGGGAGGCAGGGAGCCACTAGAGATTTTGTTGAGACTGTGGTAGGAATGGTTAAGGGATATGGACTAGAAGCAGTTATAAAACCGGATTCCTACAGCGCTTTTGTTTTAGCAGATCGTCATGTGTAAATAAATTTTTCATCCGCCAATTAATCCGCCCGTAGCTCAGTTGGTAGAGCAGCTCCCTTTTAAGGAGAGGGTCGGGGGTTCGAATCCCTCCGGGCGGACACCTTACAAACTAATTAAGATTTTTTCTAGGCCGGGTTCGAATTCAGCCTGGCCATTACGAACCTGATGATAAAGATTGACCATTTGCCAGGATAAATTCTTTAATTCGTCCTGGGTAAAATTTTTAGCGCCATTCAATGATTTTTTAATTACAAACGGATTCAAATTAAGCCCTTGTGGTTGATTCTTAACCAAAAGCAGAACTTTTATCTGCCACCATACTTTCCAAAAAACTTCTTCAGCTGACACACCATTTAAAAGCCCTTTTTGCAATAAAATCCAAGAATTTTTTCTGTCTCTAAAAGTAATCGCATCACAAATTTGAAATGGATTATATTTTTTTACGAAGGTCAAACCTTCGTAATCCGCGAAGGTTTGACCTTCGCTTAACTCGTATTTCTCTATTTCAGAAAAAACGCACCACAAATCACTGTTACATTTTTCTAATATTTTCTCCTGAAGACTGGCTGTCAATTTTATTTTTCTTTTATCAATTTCATCTTCAACCCATTTTTTTAATTTAACGCCAGTCAATAAATCAAACTTCTGTATTTTTTCTGCATTATCTTTAATTTTTTCCAAATAATCATCATCAATCTCTTTTTCTAAAAATAGAAAAACATTTTTTGAATCTCTAAATCTTTCAAGATTTTTTAAAATAAGACTTGAAACAATTTTGTTTGTTAACAAATTTGTTCCTATAATAATATTCTTGTTGCCGAATAGGCTTTCTGATTTTAAAAGCCCTTCAAATTCTTCAGTATCAAAATTTTCTGCGTTAATTCTGAAAGTTTCCGAGTTTTGTTTTTGCGAACGAAAAAATTCCAGGAGTTCATTAATTTTCTGCCTGCTTCTAAAGGAGTCTTGGCCGTAAAAAAAATACAGCATATTAAGTAACGCTTTTTACTTTTCTGACGATTTCTTCCGGAGTAAAATTAACTTTGATCATAAAATCCTTGGCGCCTAAAGCCATGGCTTTTTCCACTTCTTCTTTTTGCCCTAAATTACTTAAAACAATAACAGGTATATCTTTTGTTCTTTCGTCTTTTTTGATTATAGAAAGAATTTCAAACCCGCTTAATAAAGGGAGAATGAGATCTAGGAGAATCAGAGCCGGCTTTTTTTCTTCCAATACTTTCAACGCCTCTTTACTGTCAGAAGCAGTGATTACATCAAAACCTTCATTTATAAGCCTTTTGGAAACTAAGGCTTGAAAAAACTTATCATCTTCTATTATTAATACAAGTTTTTTATCCATATTTATATTCTACCATATCTTCCCAGTTTTTTCCCATAAAGATATTGGCCTTGATGAGGATATCGCTTTTGTAAACATTTTCCATTGTTTCAACAATAACAGGCGCTATTTCATTAATTATTTTTTCTTCAATTTCAAAAAGTAATTCATCGTGTATTTGCAAAATCATTCTGGCTTTTTCTTTTATTTTTTTCTCTTCCAAAATCTTATCTATTTCCACCATCGCTATTTTTATAAAATCAGCAGCTGATCCCTGAATAGGCGCGTTAACAGCCATTCGCTCGGATTCTTTTCTAATGTATTCAATGGGTGATTTTATTTCCGGGAAAAATCTCTTCCGGCCAAAAATTGTTTCTGTATATCCTTTTTCATAAACATCTTTTTTAACTTTTTCTAAATATTCTGCAACCCCGCTAAAATCTTTAAAATATTCATCATAAAACATTTGCGCTTCTTCGCGCGAACATCCTATATTCTGCCTTAAGGCATTCACACCCATACCATAAATAATTCCGAAATTTATAATTTTAGCCTGTCTTCTCATTTCTGAAGTGATTTCATTAAGGCCAACATTAAAAACTTCTGAAGCAACAGCATTATGAATATCTAATCCTTCTTGAAAAGCTTTTTTTAATTTTTGGTCTCCGCTCAAAATAGCAGTCACTCTTAACTCAATTTGCGAAT
>JAHIER010000040.1 GCA_018901555.1 Patescibacteria group bacterium | reverse complement strand
TGATATCCAAAAAAGCCAAAACATTTTTATCCTCATAAACTTTTTCAGCAGGAATTTCACCCTTCGCAATTTTGCAAAAAATACAATCAGTCATATATTTATGATATACTTAATAAAATTATGAAGCAATGGGTTGTTCGGGAGCAGATTTCTGAAAAAGTTAATAAAGAATTAGAGCAGTGGCCGGAATTGGTCCGGCATCTTTTGTTTTATAGAGGCATTGAAAAAAAAGAAGAAGCTGAAAAATTTTTAATTCCTGATTATGAAAAACATCTTCATGATCCTTTTAAAATGTTAGATATGGATAAGGCCGTAGAGCGCATTATTAAAGTTATAAAAAATAATGAAAAAATTGTTGTTTTTGGCGATTATGATGCTGATGGTGTTTGCAGTAGCGCGATTTTTTACGAATTTTTCAAAAAAATAGATTTTAAAAATTTTCATTTTCATATTCCTAATCGGCATTTGGATGGTTATGGATTAACTCAAGAAGCAATCAATGAATTTATAGAACAGAAATTTAATTTAATTATTACTTTAGATTGCGGGATTACTGATGTTAAAGAAGTTGAAATCGCTAATAAAGCGGGAATTGATGTTATTATTATTGACCATCATTTACCGCCGGAAAAATTGCCAGAAGCTTTTGCAATTGTTGATTCTAAACAAAAAAAAGATAAATATCCGTTTAAGGATTTGTGCGGAGCCGGTGTAACTTTTAAAACTATTCAGGCATTAATTAAAAATGGTGATTTCGGGATTGTTCCAGGGTGGGAAAAATGGCTTTTGGATTTAGTGGCCATTGCCACCATTGCTGATATGGTGCCGTTGGTTGATGAAAATCGCACCTTGGTTTTCTATGGATTAAAAGTTTTAGAAAAAACAAACAGAATAGGCCTACTGTCTTTTTTTAGAAGATTTGAAATTAATCCTAAGAATATTGCGGAAGATGATGTCGGTTTTTTAATTGCTCCTAGGATAAATATTGCCAGCCGTATGGATCATGCTAATACTAGTTTTAATTTGCTGATAACAGAATCTTCAGGTGAAGCCAATTGGATAGCCGGACATTTGGAAGGATTAAATAATGAAAGAAGAATTTTGGTTGATAAAATAATGGATGAAATAAATGAAAAAATTAAAAAAGAAGGGATGACCGAAGTTTTGGTTGAAGGCGATATTTCTTGGAATCCGGGCGTTTTAAGTATTTTGGCAAATCGATTGGTTGAAAATTATAATTGTCCTGTTTTTCTTTGGGGCAAGGGTGAGGCAAGAGAAATTAAGGGTTCAGGACGGAGCGACGGATCAATTAATCTGGTTGATCTTATGAATTTTCTACCCAAGGGTTTATTGATTGAATCAGGAGGCCATGCTTTTGCTGCTGGTTTTAGTTTAATTACGGGCAAGGAAAATAAATTTAAAGAAGAAATTATTAAGGCGCACAAAAAAGCAAAAAAATCAAAAACAGAGAACAGTTTTTTATATATTGATAAAGAAATCAATCTTGATGAAATAAATTGGGAGTTTTATAAAAATATTGAATTTCTTAAGCCTTTTGGCGCTAATAATTCTAAACCAGTTTTTCTTTTTTCCGATATTGAAATTTTTAATGTTAAAAAATTTGGCAATGGCGGATTGCATTTACAACTAGATTTTAAGAACTCTAATGATGAGAAAATTCCAGCCATAGGATTTTTTATGAATGGTGATAAATTTATGGCTGGTCAAAAAATTGACTTAGTGGCTTCTTTAGAAAAATCCACTTATCGTAATTCTCTGGAATTGCGTTTAAGAATAATAGATATTAAGGTAAAATAATATTATGATAGTTCGACAAGCTCACCATAAATTAATTATTTATACTGACGGCGGATCAAGGGGGAATCCTGGACTGGCTGGGGTTGGTGTAGTTATTTGCAATAATAAGGGGCAGAAAATAAAAGAATATTCAAAAGATATTGGAGAACGGACAAACAATGAGGCAGAATATGAGGCAGTAATTTTTGCTTTGCAAAAAGTCAAACAATTATTTGGCAAGGAAAAAACAAAAAATTACGAGCCTGAAATAAGGATGGACAGTCAGTTGGTAGCCCGGCAGTTAAAAGGAGAATATAAGATTGAAGAAGAAAAACTTTTTCCGCTTTTTATAAAAATTTGGAATCTTAAAATGAATTTTGGCAAGATTGATTTTGTTGAAATCCCCCGCGAAAAAAATCGTGAAGCTGATCGTCTAGCCAATGAAGCTATGGATAAAAGAGAAACTAAATCAATGTTTTAATTAATGCAAAAGATTTTTGCATTAATAATTTTTGGATTTATTGCTGGCATCTTTATCAGATCTTTTTTAAATTGGGGCTGGGCTTTGCCAGCATTTTTTGTTTTTCTCGGCTTAATTTTTACCGTTTTTCATTTTGTCAAACACTCGGTGTTTGACATTTCAATTTTTGTGGCAATTTTTTTAATTGCGATTGGTTTGGGCATAGTGCGTTATGAATTTAAAGATATGTATGGAAATTTAGCCAAGTTTGAAAATAATATTAATCAGCAGATTTTTGTAAATGGGATTGTAATTGATGAGCCGGATGAAAGAGAAAATTACACTAGATATATTGTTGAATCAGACAAAGCAAAAATTCTTGTTTATACGGAGCATTATCCTAAATTTAATTATGGTGATGAAATAAAAATAATGGGTATTTTGAAAAAACCTAAAGATTTTTCTTCGGATTTTAGCTGGCAGGATTATCTGGCCAAAGATGATATTTTTTATGAAATGTTTTATCCAAAAATTGATTTAATGGCAACTAATCAAGGTAATTGGATTAAGTCTCAACTTTTTAAATTAAAGAAAAATTATCTGGAAGTTTTGTCAAAAGTTTTACCAGAACCGCATACGGCTTTTATGGCTGGTTTAACTGTTGGCGCCAAGCAGAGTATTCCTAAAGAACTCCAGGAAGATTTTAGAAAAACAGGCATTATTCATATTGTTGTGCTTTCCGGCTATAACATTACTTTGGTGGCTGATACTATTGTTAAAGTTTTTGCTTTTCTGCCCAGAATTTTCAGCACCAGTTTAGGAATTTTGGGTATCATTCTTTTTGCTATTTTAACCGGTGCTTCTGCTACAGTGGTGCGCGCTTCTTTTATGGCTCTTTTGGTGATTTTGGCGCGCGCCACAG